>JABUUG010000012.1 GCA_021443285.1 Bacteroidaceae bacterium | reverse complement strand
ATGCAGACAAGTGCAGCCACTGTTGCTGTGCTACCTGAGGCTGACCGTTTTGAGGTAAACATCAATGAGGGTGACATAAAATGGGACACTTTCCGCTCGTCTGGCGCAGGAGGCCAAAATGTAAACAAGGTAGAATCCGGTGTTCGCCTTCGCTATCCGTGGAAGAACCCGAATACTGGTGAGGTTGAAGAGATACTGATAGAGTGTACGGAGACTCGCGACCAGCCGAAGAACAAGGAGCGTGCGCTGTCACGTTTACGGACTTTTATATATGACCGGGAGCACCAGAAATATGTTGATGATATAGCGAGCCGCAGGAAAAGTCTTGTTTCTTCCGGCGACCGTTCTGCGAAGATCCGCACGTATAACTTCCCACAGGGTAGGGTTACTGACCACAGAATTGGCTATACAACTCATGACCTTACGGGCTTTCTTCAGGGTGACATTCAAGGGATGATTGATGCTCTGACAGTAGCAGAGAATACGGAGCGGATGAAGGAAGCGGAATTATAGAGAGACTTCTCTCTCTGGCAAGCGGCAAAGCTGGTTTCTAATAGTTAAAGATAGGGAAATAGTTTGGGGGGATAAATTGAAAACAGTAAAAAGAAAAATTGTATTATGGATAGAAAAGAGCTTGTAAATGAAATCTTTAGGAAGAAGACATTTCTTTGTGTAGGGCTTGACCCAGACATAAGGAAACTGCCAAAGCATCTGTTGAGTGAAGAAGACGCTATTTATGAATTCAACAGGGCTATAATAGACGCGACGGCTGACTATTGTGTTGCGTACAAACCGAATTTGGCGTTTTATGAGTGTGAGGGTGTAAAGGGTATTATTAGTTTTGAAAAAACAATAGCCTATCTGCGGAAAAATTATCCGAGGCATTTCATTATAGCGGATGCTAAACGTGGGGACATCGGCAACACATCAAGTATGTATGCGCGGACTTTTTTTGAGACTTACGATGTTGACGCATTGACTGTTGCGCCATATATGGGTGCAGACTCTGTTATGCCATTTTTGGAGTACGAAGGGAAGTGGGTTATCTTGCTTGCTCTTACGAGTAATAAGGGTAGCGAAGATTTCCAGCTGAGTAGGATGGGTGATTGCCGTCTATTTGAAAGGGTTATCAGGCGTAGCGGGGAATGGAGTACTGAGGAAAACCTCATGTATGTGGTTGGAGCTACTCAGGGTAAGATGTTTGAGGATATACGTAGGGTTGCGCCGCGCTCTTTTCTTCTTGTTCCTGGTGTAGGTGCACAAGGAGGTTCTCTTGAGGAGGTGTGCCACTATGGGATGACTGCTGACTGTGGGCTGCTTGTAAATTCTTCGCGTGGAATAATATATGCATCGAGGGGTGTGGATTTTGCGGAGAAGGCAGGGGAGGCGGCAAAGGCGCTTGCAGAACAGATGGGTAATCAACTTGCCAAACTCGGAACTTATTAGTGAAGAGTGAATAGTGTAATCGGCTTTACCGCTTGCCAGAGCAAGTAACCGGCTTACCGCTTTCACAAAGCAAAGCGACTGAAAGAATAGTTTGCCACCGCGATGTAAGGAAATAAGGGTTGATGGGGAGGAACGGAAGAACCAGGGGGTAAACTGGTGGAAGATAACAGAGTTACAAAAGTCCTTTAACTTCGGATTTATAGAACATACCATCAAAAATTAATAATAAATAATCTTTAAAAACAGAACTTATGAAGAAAGCATTATTCGCTGCCCTTCTGTTAGCAGCATCGGTTTCAGTGGGCGCACAGTGTCCAAATGAGAAAAAATGTGCCAAGAAAGACAAGGTAGAGTGTGTCGGCAAGCAATGCGAAAAGGCCTGTGAGAAAGCTTGCGATAAGAAATGTGAAAAGGCTTGCGACAAGAAATGTTCTAAGAAGGCAAAGAAGTGTGCAAATAAGTGTAGCAAGAAATGTGATAAGAAGTAGACAATTTCAGATTGTGATAATCATTCCCATGCGCTGACTCGCAGGGTGCGGAGGTCGGATGAACCAGGGGATGATAACTTGGATAGAGGATGCGTGAGCAGATTTTGCGGAAGCAGTGTCTGCTCACGCAGTTTTTTTTCTATTTGTAATCTTTTTGAGAACTCTTTATGAAATTTATGAAGAGTGGATGTGGTTTGAGTACGGTGCTGTTGTATTCTGGGTGGAATTGTGTCCCGAGATAGAAGGTGTTTGCTGTTAGCTCTATTATCTCTGGTAGTTGTGTCTGGGGATTTTTTCCGCTGACAATCATGCCGTTGGCTTGGAGTTGTGGGATGTATCTGGAGTTTAGCTCGTAGCGGTGTCGGTGTCGTTCTGAAATTATTTCTTTCTGGTATATTGTATAGGCTTTGCTGCCTTTTAGGAGTTTGCATTGGTAGCTGCCTAACCTCATTGTTCCGCCGATGTCAGCAATGTTCTTTTGTTCTTCCATGATGTCAATGACGGGTGCGGATGTGTCTGGTGAAAATTCTGTGCTGTTGGCGTCGCGGTATTGTAAGACGTTTCGAGCAAACTCAATTGCCATGATTTGCATACCGAGACAGATGCCGAGTACTGTGCAGTTGTTTTCCCTAAGGTATTTTGCGGCGATGATTTTTCCTTCTATAGATCGGCTACCGAAGCCTGGGCAGAGGATGTAGCCGGACATTGAGGATAGTTTTTGGGCTACATTCTCTGGTGTTATTTCTTCTGCATTGATGAAGTGGGTGTTTATTTTTTTCTGGCAGTAGACACCTGCTATCTTCAGGCTTTCTGTTATGCTTTTGTATGCGTCTTGGAGGTTGTATTTTCCTATAAGTGCTATGTGGAGTTCTTCTGTGAGTGTGCTTTGGAGATCCACAAAATGATGCCATGCATCGTGTGATGGGGTAACGGGGAGACTTTGTATGTCGTTTACATGTGCGAGTTTCATAACTACCTCTGCGAGTCCCTCTTCGTACATTCTTACTGGCAAGGAGTAGATGCTTGGCACATCGGGACTGTGCAGGACATTTTGAGTGGGGACATTGCAGAAACCCGCGACCTTTTTACGCAGTGCTTCGGAGAGGGGATGTTCAGAACGTAGTATGAGGCAGTCTGGCTGTATGCCATAACTCTGGAGAGTTTTGACGCTGTGTTGGGTAGGTTTTGTTTTTAGTTCTCCTGCGGCGGCAATGTATGGTACGTATGCGAGGTGGAGGACGATGGTGTCTTCGGCATATTGGAATTTGAGCTGTCTGATTGCTTCAAGGAATGGGAGACTTTCGATGTCTCCTACAGTGCCTCCAATTTCTGTTATGACGAAATGAAGCTGAGGATTTTGTCTGCCTGTTCTGAGCATGCATGCTTTTATTGCGTCGGTAACGTGTGGCACTATCTGGACTGTTTTTCCATGATAGTCGCCATGTCGTTCGCGATTAATCACGTCTTGGTATATTCTTCCTGTTGTGAAGCTGTTGTTTCGTGTGGTCTTTATATCGGTAAATCTTTCGTAGTGTCCGAGGTCGAGGTCGCACTCATATCCATCGTCTGTTACATAGCACTCTCCATGCTCGTTGGGGTTCAGGGTGCCGGGATCGATATTTATATATGGGTCAAATTTCTGAATGGTTATCTGAAAGCCTCTGTTTTGGAGCAGTCTTCCAAGTGTAGCGGCCATAACGCCTTTACCGAGTGAGGAGGCGACACCTCCTGTAACGAAGATATATTTCATGATGTGTTGATTTTTTATGCGGGGGTAGCAGCCGCAGAGGGTGGCAAACAATGGAGAGGCAAATGGAGAGAGAGGGGCATAACTTCCTTTAGCTCCAATTAACAGATATTGCCACATTATCGTTTCGGCTGCAAAATTAGTGATAATGGCTATCAGAACGCTTGTATGATGCTTTAGCGACGAAAACCTTTGACCTAGAATTACACTTTGTAAGTGTTTGAGGGTGCTTTGGGTGTATGTTGTGTTTTTTTGTACGTTTTATGTTATATTTTGTTAGATTATGGTTGTAGGTTTGTGATTATTGTCTATTCAACACATAAAAAAACATGTAGAAATCTCTAACTTTGCGCCGCAGATTTTTGATTATGTCTCTAATCAGTTTATTTTATTTTTCGGACCTGATGCTCCGAATGCGAGAATATTTTTGGGGCGATGTACGGATGAAATGGGAAGGGACAGAAATACGGAGATACACCTAAATTCATTAGCATAAATGGAACAGTTGAAACATGAATGCGGAATAGTGATGATTCGCCTTATGAAGCCAATCTCCTACTATGAAAAAAAATACGGATCATGGGAATATGGGCTGAACAAGCTTTATCTTATGATGGAAAAGCAGCACAACCGTGGTCAGGAAGGTGCTGGCGTAAGTTGTGTGAAACTCGACCAACAAGCTGGCAAGGAGTATATGTTCCGTGAAAAAGCTCTCGGTGCCAATGCCATAACAGAGGTGTTCGCCGCTATTGGAAAATCTGCCATGAATGACAGCGATGCATGGAGAGGAGAAATGCTCATGGGGCATCTGCGCTATTCTACTACAGGCAAACATGGGCTTGCATACGTACACCCTTTCTTGCGTAGGAACAACTGGCGTTCGAAGAACCTGTGCATCTGTGGCAATTTCAACATGACGAATGTTGACGAGGTGTTTGCTGATATAACCCGAATGGGGCAGCATCCACGTATATACAGCGATACCTACATCCTCCTTGAGCAGATGGGGCACAGGCTGGACCGTGAAGTAGAAAGACTCTATAGCGAATACGTGGGGGAGACGGATGAACCGGTGGGACAGGATGGCGCATTAGCAGGCGAAACAGGAATTTCTATTACAAAATATATTGAAGAAAATGTGAGGGTTGAGAATGTGCTGAAGAGTTCAGCGCATTTATGGGATGGCGGATATGTAGTTTGTGGACAAACAGGTTCTGGTGAGATGTTTGCCATGAGAGACCCTCACGGCATACGACCGTGTTTCTACTACAAAGACGACGAGATACTTGTAGTGGCATCCGAACGACCTGCCATACAGACCGCCATGAATATCCATACAGAGGATATAATTGAGCTGACACCAGGCCAAGCTGTCATAGTAACGAAAAACGGAGAGGTACGGAAAGAAACTATTCTGCCACAGCAAGAAAACAAGGCGTGTTCTTTTGAAAGAATATACTTTTCGCGAGGCAGTGACAGGGACATCTACCGAGAGCGTAAGGAACTTGGAAGACTTTTAGTGCCCCAGGTGCTTGATGCCATTAACGGTGACCTTGCCCATTCCGTTATCTCCTATATACCAAACACAGCCGAAGTAGCCTTCTTTGGACTTGTCGAAGCCTTAGACAATTATCTTAACCAACAGAAAGCCAAACTCATAGAAGAAGCCATTAAAAGTTTAGATAGTAGATTTGGACCTCATCTGTGCGTCACACCCGAAGGTTTGAAAGACCAGAAACCTGAGGAACTCCCCCTTTTGGGGAGCGATGGCCTTCTTTCACTTCTCTCAATGCGTATCCGAAGTGAAAAAGTTGCGGTAAAAGATATCAAGCTGCGTACATTCATCACTCAGACAGATGAGCGAAACGACCTTGCAGCGCATGTCTATGATATCACCTACGGCAGCATCGTCCCCTTTCAGGATAATCTTGTCATCATAGACGACTCAATAGTGCGCGGCACTACTCTACGAGAGTCAATTATAAGCATTCTCAATCGTCTTCACCCAAAGAAGATTGTAATAGTTTCCAGCTCCCCACAAGTGCGCTATCCCGATTATTATGGTATCGACATGTCTCATATGGATGAGTTTATAGCCTTTCGTGCAGCCATATCATTACTTAAAGCAACAGGGAAGGAGCATATTATACACGATGTTTACAGAAAGTCTAAAGAAGCGACAAGGGATGCTTCCATAAACTATGTGAGGGAAATATACAATCCATTCAGCACGAACGACATTTCTCGTCAAATGGTAAGAATGTTAAAGGGCGATGATATCAGGTGTGAAGTGCAGATGATATTCCAAAGCATAGAAGGGCTTCATTCAGCCTGTCCCAATCACCCTGGCGACTGGTATTTCACAGGTCACTACCCTACCCCAGGCGGCGTGCGCTTAGTGAACAAAGCATACGTCGAATGGTATGAGAAAACATATTAGGCAATATCTATTAATTCTGGAGTTTAAGGAGTGAAGGGCGTAACTTGGGGTGGGAGTTAAAGACATTACCCATATAGCTTGTGTTCAGTTAGTTATCAGACAAAAAGTCATTTGTCTTTAACTCCCAAACTCAATTACCGCTCCTTTTAACTCCCATTTATAGAACCCACCATTATGGCACTTCTAAACGATCATTTCCTCAAACTTACCGACAACAGTCTTCTCGCGGACATACCAAAGAAAGTCAACGCCTTCAAAGCCACACACCCAAAAGCCAATCTTATTGACCTTGGAGTATCCGACTTCACCTACCCTATTGTTCCAGCTGTTCAAGAAGCCATTCACAACTCGATAAACGAAATGGCTACACCAGAGGGAGTCCGCGGTTATGGACCAGTTGAAGGCTACGACTTCCTTAGAGACGCCATCCTAAAACACGATTTCCTCACAAGAGGCATAAGGCTTGACAAAAGCGAAATCTTCATCAATGATGGAGCAAAAAGTGACATCGGGAATATTCAGGAACTACTTCGGTGGGATAATAGTGTCGGGGTGCCAGACCCGACATCCTCGGTATATATCCACTCTAATATCATGATTGGCAGAGCTGGCATAAACGTGGATGGAAAATGGAGCAACATCACCTATCTGAAATCCGATCCACACAACGATTTTCTACCATCCATCCCCGATTTCAGACTTGACATAATATACCTGACTTCTCCAAACAATCCTACAGGGGCAGCTATTCCACGAGATGAGCTAAAAAAATGGGTGGATTATGCCATAAAAAATGATGTCCTGATTTTCTTCGATGCTTCATACCAAGCATATATACGAGACAACAACATACCGCATACCATATACGAGATAAGAGGTGCAAAAAAAATAGCCATAGAGTTTCATAGCTTCTCTAAAAGTGCAGGATTCTCAGGAATAAGATGCGGATATACCGTCATACCTAAAGAGCTTACTGTCGCAGGACTTGACACACGACGATACCACCTTAATCCACTTTGGCAGAGAAGACAACAAGCCAAATACAACGGCACAAGCTACATAGTACAACGAGCAGCTGAAGCGACATATACAAATGAAGCCCAAAAAGATATAAGACTCATTATAGACACATATATGAGAAATGCAAGCATAATGAGAGAAGGATTGAAAAATATTGGATTCTCCGTATATGGCGGAATCAACTCACCCTATATATGGTTAAAGACACCCAAACAAGAAAACTCATACCAGTTCTTCGAACACCTGCTCTATGCAGCACACGTCATTTGTACACCAGGAAAAATCTTCGGACCTTCTGGAGATGAATATGTTCGATTCTCTGCTTTCCAACATACACAACAATGTATTGATGCAATCGAAAGAATCAGGAAATGGCAAATATAAGCAATCGGAAAGTGGAGTTAAAGGGAAGTAGGCGGCTACACCGCCCGCGGTAGCAAACCATTTACTATTCACTACTTTGTCCCCTTCATTGAGGTGATGAATGCCTTCGCCGATCCAAAGTTCAGGTACATATCGAGACGTATAGGGACATGGCGGTCATCATCTGTTACGTAGAAGCGTACTATCTCGCGCCATTTTCCATTGTCCAGTTCATAATACGAAAGGGCAAGACAGTCATATTTTTTCTTATCATCTCCCTTAATCGTTTTCTTTCCACGGTATTTAAGCTGGGCTTTTGTTGTATTGTCGCCATCTGCCATTATATAGTTTATGACATGCCCCTCTTTCCAACCCTTCGGATTGAAACTCCTCGCCCGAAGAAACATGTTCATCATGTCATAGACACACTCATCACTCTTGTAAGTCTTTTTCCTCACCTCTCCGTCCTTGTTCCTGTAGTGCTGCCTTAGCGTAGGCAATCCGTCGTTGTACGTGTACCACACCTGATCAACAGTGTAGCGTTTGCCTTCCAGCGCACCCTTGCGGAAATACATCGGGACAAGTTCATGTGTAGTATAGCAAAGCAGAGTGTCGCGCATCACGAAATATTTGTCCGCACGCTTGTTACCACGAGTTATCAGGCTCCCTTTATATACTTTTTTACCCTTATATGTAGCATCTTCAACTTCCATGGTAGCCGTTCCTACGGTTATCCAGATAAACTGCCAGTTGAAGTACAAGTTATATGTCAGCACTTCTCCCGACTTGAAAGCTGTGTTCTTATACTCGCACTGTGCCCCCGCATTTGTAAAAAAGAAAAGCAGTAGCAAAATACATACATATTTACCCATGCAATAGCAGTGTATCGATTGTTTCTCCAGATTAATCATAAAATAATATATATATCATCCTTAAACCTTTAACCGTAAATCTTAATTTTCCCCCGCCCCTTTCGCGTCAGCGCAAGGTTCTCTCAAACCTTTAAGTTGTAAACTTATTTATTCCTCTGTCCTTCCCCAACAGGTGATCCGTCAGGCAGGTACTTGATTCCCATCTCGATAGCCCGTTTCATGTTGCGATCTGCCCGTACAGACTTCTTGTTTGTCGTCTTTTGCTTTGTTATAGAAATAGGTTTCTGCTTATATAGGGGCAACCCTGTCGGCAACCAGCTCATCCGCTTGTCCCACTTCTCCTTTATATCTATCTTTTCATGATAAAAATAAACCTCTTCTGGCTGACGGTTCTCTTCATACAAACCAGTTGTAAATTTACCGTCACCGTTCTCATCAACAATCAGTTTCATATAGTATTCTCCACCCTTCAGGTAGAAAAACTCCAGTACCCCATTATCTGACTTCACCTCCTTTACAACATTTCCACTTGATGACAACAACTGACCTATACATCGCCGCCCCTTCATCTCGGTAAGTTCGACAACGAGTGTGCCATATACATCATCTCCACCAACCTTGAAACCCGACTGCTGTGCGCTTGACAGACGGTCATAAACATCCATAACGGCAAAAGAATCCGCCACGAATTTGTATTCTTCGTTTGGGATCCAGTCAGAATAAATATTCCATTTGCGATTCTGCAGAGTGTCTTTTGTCAGGATAAAGGGCTTATCAATCCATACGCTGTCCATCTTTATCTGAAGATGAATCTTTGAAGTGTCAATCAGGGCAATGGGAGATGGTGACTGGAATGAAAGCATCTGGTCAGGTGCGAGCGTGGAGTGTACCGTCCATTTCAGGTCAAGTACTGGGCGTGGCATTATAGAGTCATAAGGTTTCCCCTTCTTCTTCAGCTTATTCTGCTCTTTTTCCCACTTCTTGTATTCCTCTTCTTTGAGTTTCTGTCTTTTCTCAAAAGATAGTTTTGGGATAAATTCTGCCGTATCAGTCTTCAGTTGGAGCACTCCTAACGTATCGGTGTCGTAATAAGAAAGCTCCACCATTAGAGAGTCATTATTTATTAGTGAACTATCACAAAGCCAGTACATTATAGTATCCTTTTTCAGCGAATGTTCCACAAGTATTTCTTTCCCTATCTCTGCGTCAAAATTTAGAGGCCGGAACTTCGGCAGCGAATCATGACCATATGTGAAGTACATTTTTATACACTCCGCATCTTTCCTTTCCTCTTTTAATCTGTGGCGTTCTGTCTGCTCCTCCTGAAAGACTCTCAGGACAATATCGTCAGGCGTAAAATGAGTGTATGGAACAGTTACAAAGCTCTTGATGTGCAGTGCGTCAGCCCATATAGTATCAAGCCGGGTGTCAGGGAAGCAGTCGGGCGAGGCAGTGCGGTCAGTAAAACCAATCATCTCAGATTTTTGTGAAAACGTGTATGTTCCATCAGCATCTTGAAGAGCAAACACACGGTAAATCTTATCTCTTGCAACCCCTTTTATGACATATCTTCCTTTTTCGTCAGAACGAGACACCCTTAGCATTGGCAGCTTTCGGAATATTGTATCCCCATTTTCTCCATTAAAGTCAGCAGCATCATACAGACCGACAAGCAGTCCCTTCACAGGTTCAAGCGTTTCTGCATCGAGCACATATCCAGAAACCTCCATCGTGTCTATGCGATTGCCGGTAGAGAATGTGAAGGTATAATTGCCGAGAGGATTTCCCTCATTATTGTCGGATATGGCATCGGAGAAGTCTATCGTATATGTCTGGTCGGCCTTTAGCGTATCTTCCAATTGCACCCTAATGCGCTTTCCCTGCACTTTTATCTCTGGCTGCTCTATCTGAGGAGGAGACACTACCACCTTCTCCTGAATGTTCTCAACTTTAATGTACTCATTAAATAGCAGATACACACGCCGTCCTTTGTAGTTTACAGCATTCTCCATAGGGGATGTTGCAACTACGTATGGAGGCTCCTCATCAAACCAGCCACCATCAGGATTACCCATACGGGCACACGAAACCACTAAAAGCGGAAGTATGGCGAAGCATATTGCTATGGGAACATATCTCATCTTTAGACCTTAAACCTTTAACTTTTATTCACTATTCATTAAATTTAGCAAGGCATCTATATGTTCACGAGAGTTTGACAGGCGTGGCACCTTGTTCTGACCTCCGAGTTTGCCACGTCCCTTCATCCAGTCGTTGAATAAACCTTCTGGAGCAGCTATTATTTCAAGCGGCTGCAGAGTGATGTCTTTATACCGTTTAGCCTCGTAGTCGCTGTTTATCGCTTGCAGATGCCCATCAAGAAGTTGAGCGAACTCATTCAGGTCAGCAGGTGCTTTGGCAAACTCTATGAGCCACTGGTGGCGACACGTTGCCTTCGCGTCCATAAACACAGGGGCAGCAGTATATTCAAGCACTTGCGCCCCCGTCAGATTACAGGCATATTCAAGCCCCTTCTCCGCATTATCCACAATAAGTTCCTCACCAAAAGCGTTTATGAAATGCTTGGTGCGGCCAGTGATAATGAACTTGTAGGGATTTGTCTGCGAGAACTTTACGGTGTCCCCAATCATGTATCTCCATAAACCGCATGAGGTGGAAATAATCATTGCATAATTTACACCTGGCTCAACTCCCCACAGTGGCACTATTTCCGGATTCTCCTTACCCATCTCCGTCATGGGCATGAATTCATAGAATACTCCGTAGTCGAGCATAAGCAGCATAGCCGGATCTGCCAAGTTGCTCTGTAGTCCGAAGAAACCTTCCGATGCGTTGTAAGTTTCCATATAGTGCATGTCTGGCTTTGCAATTATATTCCTGTACTGCTCACGGTAAGGAGCAAACTGCACACCACCATGGAAGAACACCTCTATATTAGGCCACACATCATCAATATGTTTCTTACCTGATCTTTCCAAAACCACATTCAGTACAGAGAGCATCCACGAAGGCACACCGCTCAGATTACTGACGTTCTTCCGCAAAGCTTCCTCAGCTATAAGCCGGCGCTTCACCTCAAAGTCGGAAAGCAATGCAGTGCGTTTCTTTGGAACACGCACCATGTTCACCAATGGGTTAATGTTCTC
This sequence comes from Bacteroidaceae bacterium, assembly GCA_021443285.1. Classification (GTDB taxonomy): domain Bacteria; phylum Bacteroidota; class Bacteroidia; order Bacteroidales; family Bacteroidaceae; genus Prevotella. The sequence continues at coordinate 1,832 of JABUUG010000012.1, read as the reverse complement.
TATGAGTATCGCGCTAAGGTCACCCACCAGCGAGCCCGCCATATTATAGTTTGGCGAATGAGATCCGCCAAGTATCAGCGCTCTTCCATCAAATATGCGGCTTTTCGGATTCTGCATAAGGTAGAAGGCTACGGCATCACGTCCACCAGCATAGTGAACATTTTGAAGCCCATCCGCAGAAACAGGGATGAATTTGCTCTTGTCGTTTGTCGTTCCCGACGATTTTGCATACCATCTTACACCACCAGGCCAAAGAATGTCCCTCTCCCCACGGCGCATCCTGTCTATCAATCCCTTTAGCTCCTCATAAGTGTTGATGGGTATTTGCTTTGCAAAATCCTTGTATGAGCGAATATTTGCAAAGCCATGGCTCGTTCCGAAAAGCGTGTCTTTCGCCTCATCAACAAGATAGCGTAACACCTCCCTCTGAAGCTCAGCACCACCATTTATATGTCGTTCCAGTTTGCGTTGGCGTGATGTGAAGCCAAACCTTGCCAATTCTGTCAGCATAAATCAATAACAAACAAACATTAAATAACCAACCTCATATCCTCCCTTATAAACGCCAGAAGCTTCTCAACAGCTTCCTCTTCGGGAAGGTTCTTCATGATGCAGTCCTTTCCTTTGTATAGAGAAATTCTTCCTCGGCCTGCACCAACATATCCATAGTCTGCATCCGCCATTTCTCCAGGACCATTCACTATGCAACCCATAATTCCGATTTTTAATGTCTTGTATCGGGGGTCTGTTTCACACTCTTTAGCTATTGCCACCTTTATCTTCGCAATCGTATCCTGTAGGTTGTAAAGCGTTCTGCCACAGCCGGGACATGATATATACTCAGTCTTTGTGAAGCGTACACGGGCTGCCTGAAGAATGCTCTCCGAGAGTGCCTTCAGTTCTTCCTCCGTGAAGTTAGGGTTGTTTATAACAAGTTCACGAGCGAGACCATCAATAAATAGCGCACCTGTAGAGGCAGCAGCCTTCAACTGCATATCTTCAAGGTCTGCATCATAAAGGTCAACCCTTATCGTCCCGTCCTTTATCGTTTGCATAGCCTTGTTGCGCAGAGTAGCACATTCTTCTATGAAAGACACGAGTTTCTTTGCTACAGGTATTTCATTTTCAGGCTCTTCCGAGAGAGATACACGGATGGTGTCGCCGATGCCTTCCGTCAGCAGAGCACCTATTCCGACTGCACTCTTTATTCTGCCGTCTTCACCCTCTCCAGCCTCCGTTACACCCAGATGCAGCGGATAGTACATCCCCTCCCTGTCCATTTCTTCAACAAGCAACCGCACCGACTTCACCATAACCACCGTATTGCTCGCCTTAATTGAAATCACCACATTATGGAAATCCTCCTTCGCACAAATACGCAAGAACTCCATGCAGCTCTCAACGATTCCCGCTGGAGTATCGCCATAATGAGACATAATCCTGTCTGAAAGTGATCCGTGATTCACACCAATACGAATGGCAGTGCCGTTTTCCTTACATAATTGCAGAAAAGGCACAAAACGGTCTTCAAGCCTATTCAACTCTGCCCTGTACTCCTCTTCCGTATATTCAAGTTGGTGGAATTTTCGGGCAGGGTCGATGTAATTCCCCGGGTTTATCCGCACCTTCTCCGTGTGCAGTGCGGCAACATCCGCCACAGCTGGGTTAAAATGCACATCAGCCACAAGTGGAATCTCCACTCCAAGCTCTTTAAGACGCTGATGGATAGGCGTAAGGTTTTCCGCCTCACGAGTGCCCTGTGTAGTCAGACGCACGTAGTCTCCACCCGCGCTGGCAATGCGCTGCGCCTGCCTGGCAGACTCTTCCGTGTC
>JABUUG010000129.1:10131-13627 GCA_021443285.1 Bacteroidaceae bacterium | reverse complement strand
GACCATAAAAGAAAAAATCTGACCTATCGCCTGAGCGGCGCATAAGTCAGATTTATTGACGGTAAGGGGGGGGGCTATCTGGGGAAGATGCAGTACGTGTTGATTGCCCGGCGGAGGTTCTCGAAGGTGGGTGTCGGCATCTGTGAGCAGAAGGGCATGGTAGCCTCTATGAAGCGTTTGCTCGTCAGCACCTCCGCCCGCACCACCTCCTCCTCGTAGAGCGGATAGACAGCCTGCAGCGCATACTCCTTCGGTCGTGAGCATAGCTTCAGCCTCTCCTTGGTCTTCGCCAGCATATCCTCGTCCTGCACGAACAGGGCGAGCGCCGACTCCTTCACCACCCTGTCCGCCACCTTTATGTACTTCACGCGCGACCCGCTACCAGTCTCTGCCTCCAGCCTGTTGAGGATGTATCTCTGGGTGTCTCGTATCTCGCGCAGCAGGCCCATCATCTCCGCCTGCATCCCCATCTGTTCCTTAAAATCCATATTCTCTATCCTGTCCATCATCATTATCCCTTAACTTCCAACATATTCCACAATCAGCCCACTACCCGTACATCGTCCTCAGCTGCTCTATCCTCGCCTTGATTTTCTCCCTGAGGCTTACCGGTTCCAGTATCTCTGCCTCTGCGCCCATGGCGAGTATGCGCGTCACCAGCTCGTCGGTGGGCAGCAGGCGGTAGGTGAACAGGGCGTATTCGTCGCTCTCCATCACCATCTGCTGCGAGTGGTGCAGCGGCAGCGTCTGCAGGTACTCGCCCTGTCGGTGGGACGTCTTCAGTATCACCGTCGCCGGCTGGCGTTCCTCTGCTGTCGTACCGAAATACACGCCTATGCAGTCCCTGAAATAGTCGTCCGCGCAGAATCCTTCGGGCAGCGAGAAGCTCTCGTTCACGATGTCGCAGCAGGGCAGACGGTCGAGGGCGTATATCCTCATGCCCTTGCGCTCAGGACTGTAGGCGAGCAGATACCAGCGGCGTTCGCAGAGGCGCAGCGCGTAGGGGTGGACATCCATCTCGTAGCTCTCCCCGCCGAACTTCTCGTAGCAGATGTGCAGCACCTTGCCCTGGCGTATCGCGGTGGTTATGGCGTCGAGCGCCTCCTCACTCTCAAAGACGGGGTCTTTCACTATGCGGTCCTGTATCTCGCGGTTGTCCAGCGCGCGGCGTATCTTGCCGTAGTCGGTTATCGAGTCCTCTATTATATTTGATGTCAGCTTGTCGCCCGCACTGTTCTCCGTAGGCTTCAGGTAGTAGAGGTTCTCCTTGCGGTCGCACTCTATGGAGTAGAGCCCCTTCGCCTTCAGCTCCTGACACCAGTTGTAGAACGTGCGGTATTGCAGGGTCTTGCCCCTCAGCACCATCTCCTCGTTGTTCTTCGCCCACTGCTCCTTGATGTCGTCGAAGCTCGCCCCGTGCGGCTTGCTTAGCAGGAAGAGCAGCACCCACTCCAGTTTGTCGTATTGCTTCATATCTCTGTTTTACTGGTATTTCAAGAGACAACCATTAATGAATAAATTTTTCATTATCTCTTTACAAGTGCAAAGATATATGGTTGACATCATCCGCCAAAGGGATTTGAAAAAATTTTGCATAACACTTGACATTGAAGAACAAAAGAGCAAAAAAATCTCCCTGAGCCTTAAAGACCCAGGGAGACAATTTTTAACCCTTAATATTATGTTATACTGTGATAACCAGATTATTTAGCTACAGGAGAGATGTGGATTGAAACCTTTACGTAAGACCAGCCTGTGGTATCAACGCCACCATCTTCTTTCTGACCTACGCCCTGAACGCCCTTGTAAGCAGAAACACTTGCTGTGTAGTTCTTGTTGTTTGCAAGATACTCTACCGGACCGTTCTCATCGCCGATGATGTAGCCTTCACCGAGGTCGAAGCGTGGAACAAACTGACCTTCCACTATCTTACCTGGCCAAATGTAAACCTCAAGTGTGAGTACGCCCTGATCGTTGATGTATGGCTGACCCTCAGCATTCACCTTACCAACATATTCTGGATAGAGGCTGCAAACATCATCAACCTTAACGAGAATCTTGTTGCCGGCTTCAACCTTTACATAAGAGCCTTCTCCCTTTGCGATTGCCTGATGATCCTGACCTGATATAGCTACGTTCTCATAGAGCTTGTCGCCATTGTGGATTGCAAAGTCGTCTGGCATAACAACATACTCACCTGGGATGTCGAGGTCAACAACAATGTTTGCCTCACATGTTTCCGGAGTTGGGTCTGGTGTTGGGTCTGGAGTTGGACCTGGAGTTGGATCCGGAGTTGGGTTTGGTGTTGTTGGGAAGAATGGAGGAGTCAGGTTACCGTGAATCTCCGCACCTGTAACGAACTTATCGCAGATAATAATACCGTCAGCAGCACCACCGCCAAGAGTTGAGACCTTCTTGCCAGGAGCGAAAATGCTCGCATTGATATTAAGTCCATTGAAAGTTATTTCATTCTTGGTAGGTACGAGTATAACCTTCGGAGTCTCAGCATTTGGATCACTTGTAACATGAGTATTCCATGAGTTCCACTTGCCATCAAACCAAGGAGCAACCATATTATCATTGACAAAATACTCAGAGCCATCCCAACTCTTAGCCACATTTGTGTACAGAGCCTTTTCTTCTTCTGGTATATCAATTTCCCATTTTGCCTGCCATTCCTGCTCACCATCCTTGTAGAGTTTCCTCATCTTAGCCTTACCGCCATCGGTGTCATATTCAGCAAGAACAACCTTATAGCCCTGATACTCATAGTATGTAAATGTATGCTCGGAATAGCCGTCACTCTGATTCTGCATTCCATAATTACCCGTTTTAGGGGTAGTCTTCATAGCCTCATCTATAAATGCCTGAGCAGAAGCATACTGAGTGTCAAACCATGTAGTTGGGATTTCTGCATTCACACGACCCTGAGCATTCCAACCGGAAAGATCGCAACCAGTGCCATAGAGGAAAAGACCCTGCTCGTTATTCTTAACAAGATTTGTCTTTGTACCGTCATCCTCTACATAATAACAATATGTTACACGGTTGTTGTCCTGTGTACCCTGAGCCTTGGACTTTACTGCCCAACCGTTATCAGCGTGGAACAAGCCGGAAGCCTCATTACAGATAAGATTGAAGAATGCCAAGGAAGCAGTAGCCTCTTTCACATTACCATCCTTGTCTTTAGTGTACAGAGTTTCCATGTCAACACCTGCACGAGCATTTACCCTTCCGGTTACACTCTTAACACCTATAGCACCTGACTGAAAGCTGGCAGAAACAGTTTGCTTCTCCACAAGCTTTGATGGTGATGGTGCAGGAGTATCACCGCCGCCACCTGGAACATCATCAGCAGCGCACGCTGTGAACAATGCGGCTACTGCAAAATAAAGATACTTTTTCATAGTCTTTACGAATTAATTTTGTTAATGAATACTTGATTGATTTACGAATAGATAACAATTATCCTTGATATTACGAGTGCAAAAGTAAG
>JABUUG010000129.1:5395-6665 GCA_021443285.1 Bacteroidaceae bacterium | reverse complement strand
GTTTAGTGTTTTTTTTTTTTTTTTGGGGGGGGGGGCGGAGAGTCCGGAAGTTCAGGTTTTTCCGGAAATAACGGAATACTTACCGCTTCTACTGCCCAGAGTAGCCGAGCTTCTGCAGCACCTCGTTGCTTATGTCCGCCTTAGGGGATGCAAATATGATGCCACTGTTTGTGGAGGCGCGGTCGAGGATTAGGGAATAGCCGCGGAGCTCTGATATTTCCTTCACTGCCTGGTATATCTCCTCCTGTATGGGCGACATCAGGGCGGTGCGCTTCTTGTACAGCTCACCGTCGGGTGCGAAATACTTCTTCTTCAGGTCGGCAGCCTCCTTTTCCTTATTGAGTATCTCCTCCTGCTTTGCCTTCTTCTGCTCCTGCGAGAGGAAGACCACCTCGTTCTGGTAGTTCTTGTAGAGTGTCTGCGCCTCGGTGTTGAGTGCTTCCACCTCTGCCTGCCACTTCTTTGTCGCCTGGTTCAGCTGTTCGTTGGCACGCTCGTAGGCATCAATGTGCTTGAGGATATACTCCATGTCGATTAGAGCGAACTTCTGTGCAGATGCGGCTGTGGCACAGCAGAGAAGCATGAGGGAGAGGAAAAGGGATTTCATTTATTATACTGGAAGTTAAAGGAAGTTTGAGGAAGTTATGTTGCTTCGCAACGGAAGTTAAGGGACATTAGATTTATGTGGTGTTCTATTGATGCGTCTGCTCAGGTTAGAACTCCTGTCCGAGTATGAAGTGGAAGTGTGAACCGCCGCGAGTGCCGAAGGTCTTGTCGAAACCGTATGCCCAGTCGATACCGAGCAGTCCGACCATAGGGAGATAGATGCGCACACCGACACCGGCAGACTTTTTCATGTCGAGAGGGTTGAACTTAGAGGCGGAGTCCCATGCGTTACCTGCCTCTGCAAAGGTCAGGCCGTAGATGGTGGTGTTGCCCAACAGGAACGGATAGCGCAGCTCGACGGTGAAGCGGTCGTAGGCATATCCGCGGTAGCCGCTTGGGGTGAGCGAACCGTTCTCATAACCACGCAGACCGATAGTCTCCTCCGCGTATCCTGTTGAGTAGCCGCTCATACCGTCACCGCCGACGTAGAACGTCTCGAAAGGCGACTTCTTGTCGGAGTTGAACGAACCGAGGATACCGAACTCGGCGCGTGTCATCAGCACGAGACACTTGTTGCCGCCTGTGAGTGCGGTGAACGTCCTGCTCTTGAACTTCCATTTGTGGTATTCTATCCAGCGGTATTTCTCCTGCTGCTCTGCCTGGT
>JABUUG010000129.1:0-4379 GCA_021443285.1 Bacteroidaceae bacterium | reverse complement strand
CCGTTGTTCCAGTAGTTGTTGCCCACGGCGTCGTCGTCCTCAGAGAGACGCTTCTTCATGAGCTTCTGGTTGTACACATCGCCCTTCTTCATGCCGAGCACGCGGCTGAGGTAGTCGGCGGGATAGACTGTGTTGCCCACCCATGTGATGTTGCGGATGTAGTATTTCTGTCCTTCCTCTATTTCAAAGAACACATTGACGTGCTTGTCATCCACCGTCCACACGCTGTCAGCGAGAATTGTGGCGTCGCGGTAGCCCAGCTCGTAGTATTTGTCGATGAGGTTCTGCTTGTCCTCCTTGTATCTGTCCGGTGTATATTTCTTCGACTTGAACAGGTTGAGGATATCTCCCGTCTCATGGAGTTTCTTCAAGGCGCCCTTCAAGATGAGTCCACCCTTTATCTTGCGGTCGGAGAGCATCTTGTTACCCTTCAGGATGATTTTCTTGACCTTCATCTTCTCGTGCTTGTCGATATGCACGTCGAGGATGACCTGGTTGGGGTTCATCACGTCGTCGCGCTGCTGTATCTCGACCTCCGCCTCCTTGTAGCCCTTGTCCTCGAAATATCCCTTTGCGAGAATCTTCGCGCGGTTTATCATGTTCGGGGTAATCTGCGCACCCTTGAGCAGACCGAGCTTCTCCTCCATGTCCTTCCGCTCCGACTTCTTCAGTCCTATATAATTAATGGACGCCACGCGCGGGCGCAGGGCGAGGCTGATCTTCAGATAGACGAGGTTGTTGACGATGGAATCGACAGAGATGGAGACCTTCGAGAAGAGTCCGTGACGCCAGTATTTCTTCGTTGCGTCTGTGATGCGCTGTCCGGGTATTTCCACCTGATCGCCCACCGAGAGCCCAGAGATTCCCGCAAGCATGAAGTCCTCGTAGCCATCCACTCCCGTAACTGCAATACCTCCGATGGTGTACTGCTTGGGGGTTCCGGCGTAAGAGATTTCCGGATTAACTATCCTTTCTTGCGCCCACATGCCTGCAGACGCCATGAGCATCAGCAGGGCAGCGACCGCCCTAAAAACATTATTCTTCATTATGTTTTGTGTTCTCTTCTTCAATCTGTTGTCCTGTCTTGCCGAACCTGCGCTGCTTTGAGTTGAAATACCCAATCGCCTTGTCGAGGTCTTCTGCCGTGAAGTCGGGCCAGTAGGTGTCGGTGAAGTACAGTTCAGAGTAGGCTATCTGCCAGAGCAGGTAGTTTGATATGCGGCACTCCCCTCCGGTGCGTATCAGCAGGTCGGGGTCGTCCATAAACTCTGTCTCCAGATGTTTTGAGATGGTGTCTTCGTTAATATCCTGTGTGTCGAGTTTTCCGTCTTTCACCTCCTGCGCAATATCTTTCATCGCCTTTGTCAGTTCCCAGCGCGACGAGTAGGAAAGCGCGACAACGAGCGATATGCCCGTGTTATTCCTGGTGAGGTCCTCCATGTATCGTACATGCTGCGCCACTTCGGTTGGGAGCATTGTACGGTCGCCGATCATGCGGAAGCGCGCGTTGTTCCTGACGAACAGTTCCTCTGTGAGATGCTCCAGCAGGAGGTCCATCAGTGCCTTGACCTCTGCGGCGGGACGCTGCCAGTTCTCTGTGGAGAAGGTGTAGAGTGTGAGGTATTTTATGCCACGTCTGGAGCATTCCTCCGTTATCCGCTTCACGGTCTCCACCCCAGCGGCATGGCCGAAAGGACGCGGCATCCCCTGACGGGTGGCCCATCTGCCATTGCCATCCATGATGATGGCGAGGTGGTTTATGTTGCAGTTTGGCATATATCTTTTTTTTGGGGGGGGAAGTTAAGGGAAGTTATGCGCCTGCGGCGCGGAAGTCAGAGGAAGTTAAGGGACACAATAGTCTCTGAGACTCAAGTACATTTGTCCTTTAACTTCCGCTGCGTAGCAGCATAACTTCCTTTAACTTCTTATAACTTCCTGTTAATATTCTCCTCTTACCTGTCGTTGTTGCATGTGCTGCACTTGGGCCAGAGGCTGTATGTTGCGGAGACTTTCAGCATGGAGTAGAGGTCGCAGTTCTTGAATATTCCGCTGCTCTTTATGCCGTAAGGGTCTTCTATGCCGTCGAGCTTGTCGCTCAGGGTGAACTGGAAGCCCCACTCCAGCCCTATGTTCCATCTGTCAGCCACCTTGAACTTCCCTCCGACACCTATCGGCAGGTTGCCCGTGAAGACGGTCTTGCCGTCGGTGCTGACGATGGTTGCGCCCAGTCCGGCGAAGATGTATGGCACTATCCTCTTTGCCCTGTGGTAGTCGCGCCCCGTGCCGTAGGGCCAGAAGTTGTACTCATAGACAGCCTTTATGTCGTAGAGCGTGTTCTTGAAGCCCGTCTTTTCCACTGGCGTCAGCGGGTAGAAGTTGTTTTTATCTATGTAGTCGCCCTTGAGTATTCCCCAGGAGAACTCTGCGCGGATGTCCATGTATGGGTTGATGACCCTTCTCACCACGGCTCCTACCGATGGCTGCCAGCATTTCAGTGGGTTGCTGTTGTAGTCGCCCATGTAGTTCACACCACCGGCGCTCACGCCCACCTCAAGCCTGTATTCCACATCGCCCTGCGCGCGGACTTCGGAGAGAGAGAGCAGCAGCAAAGCTATGGTTATCAGGACTCTCATTTACTTACCCCATGCCATGCGGTTCAGTTTGCCCCTATACACCTGACCGTTCTCCGTGATTATCCAGAGGGTGCCTTTGGGGTCGGCGGCGAACACGAACTCTGCGCCTGTCTGAAGCCCGGCGGGCGTGTGCATATAGTAGCGGTCATACCAGGTTCTTCCGCGGTCGAGACTGGTGAAGAAACAGTTGTTTGCAAGGGTTACGAGATAGTCGCCGTAGGCAACTGCCTGCATCTTAACGCCATCTGGAAGCAGAGCCTCGTCCTCGTTGGTCAGCTCCATCCATTTCTGTTCCTCTATGGACTCCGCCTTGTACAGCACCATCGAGCACTTGCCGTCCGTCGTACCAACTATCACGCTGGCGTCCAGATACCCGGCATCGCTCCCCCTTCCCATAACGGGACAGAACGACGGAGTGAGGTCTGTATGAACAGGTATATTATTGAGGTTCAACACCTTGTCATACTCCACCGTTGCGAAGAAGGGGTCTATCAGGACAATCTTCTTTTGGTCGGTGTCGTATCCATAAATATACAAGCCGTTGCCGCCGTAGAACGAGACGGGATGGTCTGTCTGTATCGCTGTGGGAGTCCATTTCTCTGCATCATACGACATATAAACCGTCTTGTTGTCGCTGCCTACCGCATAGACCACATCGTCCATGACAGCCAGGTTGGATGCCACCGCCAGTTCCTGGTCAGGAGTCAGCTGCGTCCAGTTGCGTCCGTCGCTCAGGGCGGTCTTGAACAGGACAGGCTTATCGTCCTTTAATCCCTTGACGATAAGGCTGTTGCCGAAGACCACAGATGTGGAGCGCGATATGCCGGCAAGCATCGGGACATCGTAAGGCGCGCTCCATGTCATTTTCATGGAGTCCTCCTTGTGGATGTTCATCTTCACCGTATATTCCTTCGCGTTCTGGGCGTCGGTAGAAATGACGATGAACTTGCGAGGGTTTTCCAGGAAGCTTATGGTGTCAGTGCTCTGGAAATATGTAACGGTGTCGCTCTTGCCGGTACGATAATATACATAACCGCCGTTTGTGGCAGCTATATTGAGGAGGAAGCGCAGGGAGTCGGTGCCAAAGGGCAGCGAGTCCTTGTTCACAATGGTCTTGTTGTAATGGTCTATGTCGAAACGATAGAGAGATGCGGTAGGTGTAACAACAATAGTGCTATCTTCACCTTTAGAAGAGGTAACATGCTTTATTACCTTCAGATACGAGAGGGAGAAGCTCGAAATAGCGGTGTCGCCATACACAACCGTTTCATCATCGCCGCCAAGGCAGGAGACGAGCGGGACAACCGTTAAGAAAGCTATAAAGAGATGGGCGACAAGTCGCGAAAAGCGGACTCCTGCCCGTAAATTTCTGAACATCTGCATTATCTTCAGTAGTGGTCAATGATTGTAGGCGCAACCCCGTTCTTGAGGGGGCATCCTGCCCATAAATATTGGTCAATATGCCCACAATTAGGGACACTTTACCCATATTCGGGCGCAAAATTATAAAGTTTATGTAGAATAAAACCGCTAAGCAACGAATTATTCTGCATTTATTCAGAAATTTTAACTTTTGGCAACATCTGAATTATGGTGGGGTATATGAATGGGAGTTAAAGGAGTTAAGGGAGTTAAAGGAGTTAAAGACGAATGACTTTTTCCCCAAAGAACTATTTGAACACACACCATATAGGTAATGTCTTTAACTCCTTTAACTCCTTTAACTCCTTTAACTCCTTTAACTCC
>JABUUG010000128.1 GCA_021443285.1 Bacteroidaceae bacterium | reverse complement strand
GCCCATTGCCGGGGGCAGAACACAAAGTGCTGCACCCCCGACAACATGAGCATATCTTCTTCCTGGTACATTTAGGAACCCTTCTTGTCTTTTATTTTTGATGCAATCTGGTCAAGAAACCTCATGTCCTCCATGTCGTCTGATATAGCCTCCTGCTTCTTCCGCTGGTTGTTGAATTCCTCATAGACACCCTTTGCAATGGCTTCGCTTTCCCGGGCGGTTAGGCTTCCATTGCCTTTCAGAAGCGGTTTCTCCTGATAGTCAAGCAGTCTGTCCACATTCTTCCTCCAATAGCCGAGAGTTAGGTCCTTGCGTTCTTTAACCCTCAGTTCGGCGGTCTCAAGGAATATGGTAACAAGTCTGTTCAAACTGTCTATCTCATCCTTGTTAAGATAATTCTTCGCAATTATCACGTCGCCCTTGCGGACGATTGAGCCTTTCCACGATGTCAGCCCCATGTTTGGCTTCGACGCGTCCGCCCTGTCTGCGATTATCTCTGCAGCAGTCCGTCGGGTTACGGCATAGAGCAGTTTGTTCTGTGTCTCGGTGAAGAACATCTGTGTCGCCTTGTCCGTCTTGTCGTAGTCGCTGCATAGGCTGAACAAGTCCCTGACTTTCTGGTAGAACCGTTTCTCTGATGCTCGGATGTCGCGAATCCTGCTGAGTAACTCATCAAAGTAGTCTGGTCGTCCATCAGGGTTCTTCAACCGTTCAGCGTCAATGGTGAAACCTTTGACGAGATACTCTGAAAGATGCTGCGTAGCCCATTGACGGAACTGTGTTCCTCGCACGCCACGCACCCGATAACCAACGGCAAGAATCATCTCCAAGGAATAGTAAAGCATGTTGTATTGTTTGCCGTCAGTGGCAGTTGTAAAGAAATTCTTTACAACTGCATCAGCACTCAACTCCCTTTCCTTCAGTATCTTGCCTATCAGCTGACCGACATTCTGCTTTGAGGTGGCAAAAAGTTCTGCCATCTGGTTTTGGTTCAGCCAGACATTGCCGTCGCGAGTCATCAGGGCAACATTCACACGCCCATCATCAGAGTTATATATCACTATATCATTACGCTCATCCATAGTAATTGACATGCTGAATCATTGCATCAGATTAATTTTTTGATAGTAACATTTGCCGGACATTTGTCTTCATCAATTGTTACTGTGTAGTCGGAGAATGAGCGAGGAACTTGGCAACCTGTTTTCTTCTCTACTTTCACAAGGTCGAAGAGTTTGTTCGCTGGAGCATTGCCGAGTTCGCTTTCATGCTTGAATACAATCAGTTTCTGCGCACTCATCAATCCGCGTGCGGCAGAACGGTCAACGTCAAACATGTTCTTTAATGCTTCCCAAAAGAGGTTGAGGTCTTCTTCTGAGAATCCTGTTTGCTTGGCAAGGTTGGCAGAGATAAATCCATGACATACATACAAACCATAAGGGATTGTGGACTTGCGTCCCATAGTGCGGTTGTCTCCCTTTTGTTTGGCTGCTTCTGCTTCAGTTGCGACCGCCATTCTTGTGATGGAATGTTCCAAACTGGTAACCGAATCAACCGAACGAGCAAATGTCAATTGGATAGGTCCACGTACCTGTCCAGCGTTTTTTCCAGTTGACATCACTGCACCGAAAGTTCTGATGTCATAGTATGTTTTGCACATGAACATTCTTGCTGCTTCAGTGCGGTCGCCTCCTTCTTTCTGGCTTTTTACTTTTTCGTCATCATGGGCTGCATCAATAAGATTGTTGAGCACAGCCTTCTCCTTAACAAAGATATCATAGCCTTCGGAGCAGTTCTTAGCTGTCTGCACATAGTTTCTTACTTTGCGCTTTAGGCACACATCGGTTACAAGCCCCATTCCTGTTTCTGCATCTACGCGCGGCAGGTTGCCTGCATCTGGGTCTCCGTTGGGGTTTCCGTCTTGCACATCAAAAATGTACACGAAATCATAGCGATTCTTTAGTTCCATAGTTTTGTGGTTAAATGATTATTGTTTTATTATTGTTCGTTTTCTTTTGTTTTGGGGGAATAGAGTTCTTGCATTTGGTGGTAATATCCTACAAAGAATCTACCCTGGTCTTGCAAGTCGAGGTGTGGAGGAAATCCATTGGCAGGAAGCAGTGACACAATTTCCTGTTTCAATGTCTCAATGTAGATTTTCTTACCATCATTCTCGAATTTCTCAACATGATGCACATTTAGGTTGAGCAGTGTTGCAAAGACTGCGGCAGGTGTCGCAGAGGCTGCATTCATGTATCTTTCTCTGATAGTGTTGATGTTGTTTGCGCTTTTCTGCGAGTACTCCAGCACTGCAAAGAGGCGACCGCAAACATAGCCTGAGTTGTTGTTTCCTTTGTCTAACATAACTTCTATTTTTTTGTTGTTATCGTTTAGTCTGTTCAAATATGCTTTGATAATTGCCATTCTTGCTATTTGCATACTGTCGCCTTGCTCTGCCCTGATGCGCCGGATGGCAGAGGAATACAATGTGTAAGGGTAGGGCAAACCTTGGAGAATGCTCTTAATCGTTGCTTCTGGGAGGTTAGGCTGTACTTCTGATGCCTTGCCGTTCAATGTGACGGCAGACATCATCTGTCTGAGTCCGTAATATGGTCTTTTTTCTTTCCTTCCGTCCACAATCTCCATATCGTTGAAGTGTTGCAGTATCATTATTGCGAAATCATGTACGGTAGTCTCATTCCAATACACAACCGCTATGCGCGCGGAATTAGGAGCCAATCCAAGTATGTAGAATTTGTCATCGCTCTTGCACGGCATTTTGCCAGAGTATATTGCCTCAAAGGTTTTCCTGACAGTGTCTATCCTGCGATTAGGGTCATCGCTCTTGTCATCGGTAATGCCGAACAAGGCGAACACGCTTTCTTCGATGGCTCTTGATGTCTCGTTGGCGGAGGAAGCCCAAAAGAGGAATGTTCGGTTGCCAATTGAAAACTTGTTTTTTGACTGTTTGTCCAAAAGACGCAGTAATGCGGTTGTGTAGGCGGCTTCGGCATTGACGGAAATCGGAGCGTTTGCCCCCTGTTTCTTGCCATAAGAGTCATAGCCTGAATTAACCTGAAAAGCCACCAGTTTGGCTGTTGCCTGACTTCCTGGTATCATTGTCGCTGATGTCGTTTCCACGGCAATTGAGGGTTCGCCTGTTACAAGGCATACGGGTAGTTTTAACGTATGGTCTGACTCCACTTGCAATTTAGTTTCGTTCTCAAGTTCTTTTGCAGATGCCACAATTTCGGTTTCCCCTTGAATGAGGAAACTTATTACAGCTCCTATCTTCCCTGTCATCTCGTTCCACAGTGCATCTTCGCATACTTTCTTATACTCATCCTGAGCATAAAACGCACAGACCGCTGAGAAAGCCTTACTGCCGGCATACTTTTCGTGCATATCGTTGCATTTCTGCACAAAAGCCTTGAATGTTAGGGGGGCTTTCGCTACGGTGTTTTTGTTATCGTCTTTAGGATGTCCGAACACATATTCCATGTTGTCGTAGAACACATAAGGCTTTATGCCGCTGGAGCGAGAGTCTGATATGACAAAAAACTGTTGAGAACGTTTTTTGTCGATACGCCTGTCTTCAACACGCACAAAGTTTCCCTTCTGGTCTATGACGATAAGAAAGTGTATCTCTTGTTCTTTGAATCCCAGTGGGGCGACACTTCCGTCAAAGGCTTTCAGGCGGTCGTAGTAATCATAAAGTGCTTTCAGTATCATCGTAATATCTCCTCGCTGTTATAGGGTGGCACAATGATTGCTCCATGTTCCATCTTCGCGCGATAGAACATTGGCATGATGTTCTTCTCGTCGGAGAAGTCCATGTCGTAGAGCATGATGCCGAGGTCGCGGCTTTCGGCTATAGGCTGGCTTATTTCGTCTTTCTCCGTAATAAGTCTGAATGAGGCTGCGCACTCCCGCGTGCCTAAGTACGGCTGGTTGAAGCACTGCCCTTTGGAGGCTCTTCGCTCAAACATCTCGTAATACTTCATGGGGTTCTCGTCGTTGCCGGCGGCATGGGATAGGTCTGTCTTCTTTCTCTTTGCGACGGGGATATATACCATCTTTGCGTATAGCCTGTATCTCACGTCCTTTAGCATCAGGGTGTTTCGCTGTTGGCGGTTGTCCTCAATAAGGATTGGGGACTTCTTTGCCAACGCTCCCACCTCATTGCGTCGCACGCTGTGCCACTTTATTGGATTGAGCACTTCTATTTTCGTGACCTCCCATCGAACGGCAGGCTTCCAGAAGATGGCCTCAAAAATCGCTCTTGCAGCCGAGGGCGTGATGACATCATAGCTTACGCGCTCAACCTTCAGCTCAGGTCGGGTGAAGCAAGCCATGTCGCCCCATACCTCAAGGCAAAATTCTTTGTCGGTGTATTCCATAC
>JABUUG010000127.1:4602-9021 GCA_021443285.1 Bacteroidaceae bacterium | reverse complement strand
CCAAAATAAACCCATTAATGATTAAACCGTGGGAACTAATTTATAGAACCCACCTAATACGATTTCAGGTTTCGGCAGAAGAAGTAGAACCAGTAGAAGGAGTCGCCAAACTGCTGGCTGGTCATGTCGGCTATGGCTTCCTCGTTCATGCCCTGTGCCACATACTGCTGTGTAACCTGCTGGAACTGCTGGTAGCGGTCGGCGACCTTCTCCTTGTCGAAAGGCATCTGCGATATATCCACCTTGTTCTCCAGACTGCCGTAGAGGAATGCCGCCTGCTGCAGAGGTAGGGGCATGTCCTCGCCCTTGTGCATTTCGGCGTATTGGAAGAAGCGGGGCCAGAAGAGGTCGATGTCCTGAGTGACCATGGCATATATGAGACACATGTCGTTATACAGCCGGCTGTCCTTGCTCATGCCTTCAGAGAATGTCTTCTGCAGGTATATCTCGCACAGTCCCGTGTCGGTGTCGAGCACCGACTCGTAGCTGCCGTGCAGTTCGCGTATGGTGGCAAACTCAGGGTAGTCCTTTATCAGCGCGGGGTTTTCGGTTATGGGCCAGTAGCGTTCAGCCCAATCCCTGTAGTTCATGGACGTCTTCAGTATGGTGAGGTATTTGCGGGCGAGGTCGCTCTCTCCGTTCACGAGGGCGCACTGGGTGAGTATCTTCAGGTTGTTGAACGAGTAGCCGTACTCCACGGAGTTCTCTATGCACCATCGTGTGGCGAAGTGCGTGCGGCCGTGGTGCATGTATATCATGGGGGCTGCGGTCTGCACCATGCGCACGAGCAGTGTGTCGAAGTCGTTCCTCACGTTGCTGCCCCTGTTCGGGTAGGCAAACATCTTTGTGCATATCTCCCCCTTGTTCATCAGCGCTATGTTCTTCGTCAGTATCATCTGGCGGTCGGGGTCGCCCGGCAGGTAGTCCATCTCCGCGAGTGCCTCGTCCCACTGCTGGTTCTCCATAGCCTTGTACATGCGTATCTCAGCGTGGTAGTTGTGGTCCTGGAAGTCGCGCTGCCATGTCATGTAGGCGCAGAGGGCGACGATGCCGATGTTCACGCCGCATACAGCCGTCTGCCATTTCCCCTTCGTGGGTGTTATACGGGCTATTAGCGCGATGACGATGGGCGCAGCAAGCATGATGACGATGGGCTGCTGGGGGAATGACGAGACCATATCGTTTTCCGCAAATACGGGCAGTCCGACGGTGTATATGTCGTCCAGACGTATTTCAGTGTAGTGGTTGTAGGCTATGCGTGGTATGAAGAGGGCCAGCAGTGCTGTGAATGCCGTTGTTATGCTGACACTCTTCCGCCATCTCCTGCCGGTTGCGCCGCCTGAAAGGTCTTCGGCAGTCTCCGCACACCGTGTATAGACAAGAGCCATAAGGGAGTAGATGCCGAAGAGAGGGTAGGTGAGGGCTGTTGCCAGTGTCGCCGCTAACCGGTAGTATATCCTCAGACGGTCGGGCATCAGTCTGCTGCCCCATGTGGCGATGAGCGTCATGGTCATGGCTGTGAGATAGCCCACCGTGGCATAAAACCAGAAGCCCTGCTGCTTGATGTAGTAAAGCCAGTAGCCGTTGTCAACGATAGAGGTGAGCAGGGCGAAGAGCGGCACGAGCAGCGCGCCTGTCCACACAGCCGACACCCCTAACGCCTTCCTGCTGACGAAGAATGCCGCCAGCCATAGCAATATGAGCGCCGCCGCACCCTCTGCCGGATTATAAAGCAGCTGCGTCAGGTATGACGCCACCCACGAGATGAGTCCGCCAGGCTGCTTCATGCACTCTGCGAAGAATGTCGTGCTGCTGCTGAAGAACGAGAAGTTCTGCGCCTGATAGAGCGTGTCGCTGTTGCGCGCTGTCAGTATCCATGCCGCGAAGGCTGCAAACGCCGCTACCTCCATGACGCCCACAGCCATCACTGCTATCTGTCTTTTGTCTTTCATTAAATCTAAAGTGGCATTACTATATCGTTGAAAAAATCGGTGTTTGGGAACACAGCGGTATTTCTGTCGGCAAAGGTAGGCAAGATTACACTTTTATGCCATATTCTTTGCGCAAAATTAGGTATATTCGGAAGAAACACATTACTTTTGCCCCCGAATTGCAAATTTTATATGCGTATGAAAAAATCATTTTACATTCTATTTCTGTTTTTTTTCTCTTTGCCGCTTGCTTCTTATGCCCAGACTTCCCTGCCTGATATTCATGTGGAAGGGCGTCAGTTTGTGGACAGCAAGGGCAACCGCCGTGTGCTGCACGGAGTGATGGACACGCCGAGCCGCTACTTCAACAGCAACCGATGGGACCAGCCGGGATGGGCATGGAACAAGACTTACGGTACTGACATGGTGCCTTACTGCATTGAGTATTTCAAGAGCCTCTTCAAGCACATCACGGACAATACCAACGGCACATACTGCGATGTGTTCCGTCTGCACCTCGACCCATGCTGGACCAACGACCCCAGTAAGACAGCAACAGGTGGCGGTGGTGAGGACGACATCTCACGCTTCTCACGTTCACGCCTCAATTCATTCCTGAAGAGCCTGTATATGCCAATTGCAAAAGAGGCACTCGGACGCGGACTTTATGTCATCGTGCGCCCGCCGGGTGTATGCCCCGGCACAATTCAGGTCGGCGATGCTTATCAGCAGTATCTTATTAATGTGTGGACAGATGTTGCAAAGTATATTGTAACCAATATGTCTGACTGTCAGAAAAAGATGATGATAGAGCTTGCAAACGAGCCGGTGAGAGTGCTTGATGAGGAAGGCTATGATTCAGATTATGCCATGACAGACTTCTTCCAGCCTGTTGTGGATGCTATCAGAAGCACTGGCTTCAGGGGTATTGTACTTGTGCCGGGAAAGACATGGCAGCAGGACTATCGCGGATATGTGGAATACCCAATCTTCGATACGCAGGCAAACCTCGCTTATGCCGTTCACTGCTATCCGGGATGGTACGGCAACAGCGATGACAACCATTCGCCAGCCTCGTTCATAAAGAGCTTCAAGAGCAGTGTGCCGGTAGTGAAGAACTGTCCTATCGTGATAACCGAAATCGACTGGTCGCCGATGACCGACGTGTTGGACCCCGTAAACCCGAAAAAGCCAGATGGCACACCAAACTACAAGAACCTCGGCACATGGGGGTCTGCAAACACATCGAAGTGGGGCAACGACTACAAGGCTATGAAGGACTACTTCGGAAACATCTCCATGACACTCACCAGCACCGACTGCTACATCGACGGAGAGAGTGCACACAAGAGGGATGTCACGGAGTACGGACTCATGAACGCATGGAAGAGCGACTCCAAATGGAGCGAAGGTTACAAGGAGTCGAGCTCCTATGCCTGCTGGGAGTGGTATAAGGACTATGCCACAGACCCTAAGTACAAGGACAACACCGTAAAGACACAGTTCGAGATAGACGAGGAGAGCAAGCCTGCCGAAGAGGAGTACTTCCCGATGACCGCCGAAGGCTTCAACCCAAGCATTTATGAGAAAGGCGCGTTTGACCCATCTACAGGGTTAGTGACAATCGGCAAGTATGGCTTTGCAGGATGGGAATATGATGAGGCTAAGGACTTCACACAACACCCATACGTAATCGTAGAGATAGAAGGCTCTCCGTGCAACGGTCTCGACTTCCGTATCTTTGACGAGGAAAGCTATTGGTCGAAGCCGTCCATACAGAAGATTTCGTCTGAAAAGACTGTCATTAACCTCGCAAGACAAGTGAAGGACGAGGTGGGCGGAAGTCTTAACCTCAAGCGAATCTATCGCACCGGTTTCTGGGCTTACGGCGGCAGCTTCACCCTCCGCACGGTATATTTCTCTGACGACGGTGTTACACCAGCCACAGGCATAGACGCCCTGTATGTGAACCCGACTCTGGAGAGCGACGCTTCCGCACCGGCATACAGCATCGCTGGCGAAAGGGTAGGTGCTGACTATAAGGGCATCGTCATCGTAAATGGCAAGAAGTACATAAGACGTTAAGCCTTCACTTGCACTCCTCCGGGCTTTCCCCATAAAGCCTGGAGGGCTAAGACAAAATAAGGAAGGGGGATGTATCACCGCGATACATCCCCCTTCCGCTTTCTATGCCTTCCTTAGCCGGTTCTTCCTGTCTTTCCCGGTTCTTAACGGTCTTCCGGTTCTTCCGTTTTTTCGCTTTCCTCCTTCAGAATCCTCAGTTCTTCGTCATTTCCTTTGCCTTGGCTACGTCCTCCTTCTCAATGCGTGAGAGCTGTTCGGCGTTGAACTCTTGTTGTCCGCTTTCGCCAAGTCGGTTGGCCTGTGCCGTTACGGTGTTCTCAAACATATTGCGGGCATAGCGGGCATTGCCGAAGTTGCGGTCCTTGGTAGCAACGGCGTTGTCCAACGTCTGGCGCAGATAGGC
>JABUUG010000127.1:0-3403 GCA_021443285.1 Bacteroidaceae bacterium | reverse complement strand
CTTCTTTAACTTCTTTAACTTCTTTAACTCCTTTAACTCCTTTAACTCCTTTAACTCCTGGATTATAGATATAGTGCTATAAGTGTTTTTGTGGGTCTGTTTTCCGGTAAACTGTCGCAATTATGTATGGTATGCCGTAGCAGGCGATGTCTGCAATGTCGAACACTCCGGGTAGGATGCCTGCCAGTTGCAGCAGTTCCGACACCACGCCGAGGGCTGGCACTACGGCTGCCCATGCCAGTCGGTGGCTTGTCTGTTTTGTCAGTCGGCTGATGGCGTCGATGGCAAGGATATAAGATGTGCTCCACAGTCCGCCCGGCAGGTTCCAGATTACGAAGTCGCAGAGTTCCGGTGCCTGTTCACGCTGCATCGGCGCACCTGCCACAAGGCTGCTGTATATATTGTATATGCGTGTGGTGGGGCGGTACATCACATACAGCCATCCCCCTGCGCCGAGCACAATGATGGAGAGCACACTCGTCAGGAGTATTCTCATCGCCTGTTATCATCTGTGTGTGCCGCCAACAATGGTAACGCGTTTCACTCCCTTGTAGTCAACAGCGGGCTGTATCTCCAGGAATTGTATGAGCGCGTCAGACGTTTTCATGTATGTTTCGGTAAAAGGCTTCCCCTCCATACATGTGTTTGTCTGATAGACGAAGTTGTCCATCGCCACCTTGTAGGTCTTCTGCATGTTGAATTTCTTGCCGTCGGCGGTTTTCATCTCCTTTACGACGTACTTCCCTTTCTTGTCTGCCACAATAGTATATTGGAAGCCGGCCGCATACCCCGGGCCGTACTCATCGGTTGTGGGCAGCTCTTCGAGCAGGGCCTTGAGCTCCAGACCTGTAAGTTCCACTACATACAGTGTGTTTCCGAATGGGTCGAGACGCAGTACATCGTTCACGTTGAATGCCCCGGCATCCTTCGTCTCGTAGCGCACGCTGCCTGCATTCACTATGCTGAGGTCGGCTTTTGCCACAGCCATATCGGCGTCAGCCATCATGCTGCCCAGTTCTTCCCTGCATTTGAACGGTGTTGTGGCATGTCCTACCACCTTGTTTAGTATCGGGTTGTCGGAGAATTTCTCGAGCATAGCCTTCAGCCTGGCGTTCTCGCCTTTTGTGGCGCATACGTCAATCAGTTTGCATTTCTTCTCCACAACCTTCCCGCCGCGCACCTTCAGGTCTATCTCGTTCACATATTTCACATCGCGTTTCGCCTGTGCTATCATCACTCCGTTGCGGATGATTCCGGGCACTATGTCGTGGGAATGACCGCAGATCATAAGGTCGAACTCTGGGTGGGCATCGGCAAAGAGGGTGTCGTTCTCAAGTCCTATGTGGTTTAGGGCTATGTAGACATCGCATTGGTTGCGCAGCCACTTGTATTTGTCTGCCTCTTTGAAAGGGTCGGCGAAGCGTATGCCATCCACTTTGCTCGGCAGACAGTCGGGTGTGCCGCCCTGGTTTACCTGTACGAAGCCAATCACGCCGATACGGACGCCCTGATGCTCAAACAGTCTGAAGGGCTGGAAGTGCAGCTTCAGCGTGTCGTTTGGGTAAGCATTCGCCACGATGTAGGGGAACTGGCTCTCGTTTATGGTGTATGCAAAGTTCTGGGCGCTGTGGTCGCACTCGTGGTTTCCCATCGTACTTGCATTGAAGCCGACGGCGTTCATCATCTCCACCATTGGCAGGTTGGGTGTCTCGTGCATGTCGTTTATCGGATTGCCCGTGCGGTTGTCGCCCGCAGCCATAAGCAACACGTCGGGATGCAGCGAGCGGATGCTGTCAACGATGTGGGCAAACTTGGGGAAATTCTGCACAGCGGCGTGCATGTCGTTTATGCCAAGTATCTTTATGTCGGCATCTTGCGCCATGGCCGCCGTACTTATTGCCATGCCGAAAAACAATGAAAGAATCTTCTTCATATTCTTGTTTACAGTAGGAATTTTAAACATTTTATATGGGTCCTTTAACTTCATAGTTAAAGTTGTTGCCTTCAATCACTTGTTCTCCATAATGGTATTCCATTCTTCTTTGGTGAAGTCGGACTGCTGGGGCTTGTATGAAGGGTCGGGCATATACCACCAGAGGCTGTTGAAGTGGCGTTTCAGCGTCTCGTCCTTGAACACATATCCTCGTTTGGCGTATGCACGGTTGCGCATGAGCCGCTTGTAAAGATCCGGGTTAGGGATGTCCGCCATATATCTTCTGCTGTCGTAGTAGTAGGTGGGGTAATCTGACAGCTTCTCCCGTTCTGCATCCGTATAGAAGAAGGAGGACAGCTGGTCGCCAGAGATGATGTCCAGTTCCTGGCTTGTCGGCGTATAGTTGGCGATATGCCATTCGAGGGTGGCGTTCCGCATGGAGATTTCCATGTGGTTCTGTGTTATCTGCTTTGACTCATCGTTCCATAGTGTTTCTTGGGTGCTTTTCTGGCGGAACTTGGCTACGCCGCTGACAATCTTTGGCTTCTGCTTGGCGGCATCGGTGGTCAGTATGAAATGCTTTGCCGTGTTAGGGGAGGTGATGCGCAGGGTGAAGTCGCGAATCTTCCCCCCTGCCCAGCGGGTGGCGGGAGTCAGCTTGTAGCTCGTATAATAGTGTAAGGAAACGCCTGTGCCCGCATCGTAGCTGTAGGTGTGGCGGATGCGGTTTGTTCCGGGCTTGAAGGTGGCGTTGAAGTAGTAAACAAAGGCGAAATTGGAGCCGTTGTAGCTTTCGTCATCCTTGTTTGTCTTGGGTATGATATAGTTGCCCTCATACACTTTCCACTTGTTTATGTCTAAGGGCTTTAGCTTGTGCGCCTCATCCATTGGTTTTGCCACACAGCACTTGTGCTTTATCTTCACTCCGTTCATCTCCACCGTGAAGTCGTATATGTCCGGGTGGCCGTTGTTCGTCAGTTTCACGCTCTCCGGGTAGGGTGGGTCTGCCTCGAAGCCCATGAGTATGGTCTGTTCCTTGTTGCTGCTGTTGATGAAGGTGTAGTCCACATCGTAGTATATGCGGTTGCTTTCGGTAAGGCGGATGGTGAGCACCTCCTTGTCGATGGCGATGGAAGTGTTCACATAAGGGAACAGCGTGTTGCCGTTGGTGCTGTATGACGAGTCGTTGGCGTGGGCCATGCCCACAAAGAAAAGTGCTGTGAGCAGAGAGAGCGTCTTTTTCATAATGATTGTTTTTTTTATGGTATTGTTGATTTCCTAAATTGGAGTTTTTCTTTTTGGAGTTAAAGGAGTTTTCTTTTTGGAGTTAAAGGAGTTTTTCTTTTTGGAGTTAAAGGAGTTAAAGACAAATGTCTTTTTATCTGATAACTGACTGAACACAAACCATATATGTAATGTCTTTAACTCCTTTAACTCCTTTAACTCCCTTAACTCCCTTAACTCCTTTAA
>JABUUG010000126.1 GCA_021443285.1 Bacteroidaceae bacterium | reverse complement strand
CCTTTAACTCCACTTTATAGACCTCATACTATGATTTCCAAAGCATTATCTCGACTGCTGCTCCCCTGCCTGATGCTGCTGATGGCATCAGACGCTGTGGCGCAGAAAGTGATTGTACTCGATGTGTCTCCGCAGATAAAAGAGATTAGAATCGACGATTTGAAGTTCAGAGTGATAAAGGTTGAGGGCGGCAAGTTCAAGATGACGGAGAGGTACATCGTCACCCTTGACACATTCTATATTGGACAGACAGAAGTGACGCAGGAACTGTGGAAGGCTGTGATGAAAAAGAACCCCAGCGAGGCGCAAGGCTATGTGAACTACCCTGTTGAGAATGTGAGCTGGAACAACTGCCAGAAGTTCATAAAGAAGCTCAACGAACTGACTGGGTTGAAATTCCGCCTGCCCACAGAAGCAGAATGGACTTACGCTGCAATCGGCGGAAAGAGCAGCAAGGGCTATGCATACAGCGGAGGAAATGTGCTTGAAGATGTGGCTTGGTTTCGCGACAACGTGGACTCCTATATAAACTGGATGGACAAGAATGGCGGCAGACAGCGTGTGATGGGCAATACGGTCAAACCACGCATACACGAGGTGGCAACAAGGCTGCCTAACGAGCTTGGGCTGTTCGACATGTGCGGCAATGTAAGTGAATGGTGTTCAGACTATTTCGCCGATGAACTGCCCACCACTCCGCAAACCAATCCCACAGGTCCGAAACAGGGTGATATAAAGGTGTTCAAGGGCGGCGGTTGGAAATCAACACGCGAGACATGCGCCATCTCCTACCGCGCCTATGACGTGCCTTACTTCTCGCATGAAGACCTTGGTCTGCGTCTTGTGCTTGAACCGTAATATACTATTGCTCAAATCCACATCAAGATGACCTTAACCGAAAGATTCATAAACTATGTGAAGTTCGACACGCAGTCTGCGGAGGACTCGGACACCGTTCCATCTACCGCCAAGCAGACCGTGTTTGCAAAATACCTGTGCAAAGAGCTTGAAAGCGAAGGACTTGACGATGTGGAGATGGACGAGAAGGGCTATATCTACGCCACCCTTCCATCTAACACTAAAGAGAAAGTCCCTACCATCGGTTTCATTGCCCACTATGACACATCGCCCGACTGCTCCGGCACAAATGTGAAACCTCGCATAGTGAAGAACTATGACGGTGGCGACATCGTGCTTTCTGAAGGCATCGTCTCTTCGCCGAAGAAATTCCCGGAGTTGATTTTTCACAAAGGCGAGGATCTGATTGTTACCGATGGCACATCACTGCTCGGTGCCGACGACAAGGCGGGTATTGCTGAGATTGTGCAGGCCATGTGCTACCTGCGCGACCACGATGAGATAAAGCATGGCAACATCCGCATAGCCTTCAACCCTGATGAGGAGATTGGCATGGGGGCGCACCACTTCGATGTGGAACGCTTCGGATGCGACTGGGCATATACTGTAGACGGCGGCGATATAGGTGAGATTGAGTTCGAGAACTTTAATGCGGCGGCAGCGAAAATAACGATAAAAGGAGTGAGTGTTCATCCCGGCTATGCCAAAGGGAAGATGGTGAACGCTGCTCGTATCGCAACAGAGCTTGCATCGATGCTGCCCGAAAACGAAACGCCCGAAACAACAGACAACTATCAGGGCTTCTATCATCTGACACATATTGAAGGCGGATGCGAGAGTGCAAAGCTGTCATACATCATCCGAGACCATGACCGCGACCATTTTGAAGATCGCAAGGATTTCATGAAGGAGTGTGTGAAGAAACTCAATGCTAAATACGGCGAAGACACTGTAACACTGCAACTTAACGACCAGTACTACAACATGAAGGAGCAGATAGACCCTGTAATGCACGTCATAGACATCATATTGCGTGCCATGCAGGATTGCGGAGTTGCTCCAAAAGTGCAGCCTATTCGTGTCGGTACAGATGGCGCGCAGCTCTCATACAAAGGACTGCCATGTCCCAACATCTTTGCTGGTGGAGTAAACTTCCATGGGCCTTACGAGTTCATATCCACTCATGTGATGCAGAAAGCGCAGGACGTAATAGTCCGTATCTGTGAGATAACAGGCCATTTCAACGACTAACCTCATAATTCAAATACACCTTGATACAGGATCTTTCTCTCATACTGATTGTTGCCGGATTAGTAACACTGCTGTTCAGCAAGTTAAAACAGCCGGTGGTGTTGGGGTATATAGTGGCAGGCTTCCTTGTAGGACCCAATATGCCATACATACCCAGTGTAATAAGCGGTTCTACGGGTATCCTCTCGTGGGCGGAAATCGGAGTTACATTCCTCATGTTCTGCCTGGGACTTGAGTTCTCTGTAAAAAAAATCATCAAACAAGGCCTCGTCCCTATGAAGGCAGCAGTGCTAACCGTCATATCTATGTTCACCATAGGTTTTTTCGTCGGACAGGCATTCAATTGGGATGAAACAAACTGTATCTTCCTCGGAGGTATGCTCGCAATGAGCTCTACAACCATTATATATAAGGCATTTACCGACATGCACCTCTCCCAGCAAAAGTTTACTGCCACCGTGATGAGTGTGCTGATTCTTGAGGACATCTTTGGCATCATAATGATGGTTGTGCTCCACACCATTGCCGCTGGTTCAGAGTCGGGAAACATAACACTAAGCCTGCTGAGCATCATGGCATTCCTGCTTATATCATTCTCCGCAGGAATATTCTTCGTACCAGCACTGCTCAGACGAGTTCGTGGTCTGATGACACAAGAGACACTGCTCATCACATCACTTGCACTCTGCTGCCTGATGGCATTTACGTCTGAAGAACTCGGTTTCAGCACTGCACTCGGTTCATTCATTATAGGCTCAGTGATGTCAGAAACATCTGAAATAGAGAGGATTAAGCGTGTCGTAGAGCCAGTAAAAGACCTCTTTGGAGCAATATTCTTCGTGTCTGTAGGTATGCTTGTTGACCCTGCAATACTTATAAACTATGCTTTCCCAATACTGACTCTGGTGCTTGCCATCATCATCGGGCAGTCGGTGTTTGGCTCGATAAGCTACTTCCTTGCAGGTGAAAATCTGAAGTCTGCATTATGCTGTGGTTTTTCAATGACACAGATTGGAGAATTTTCTTTCATCATCGCCACAATGGGTGTATCCGAAAACGTTATCTCAAACTACCTCTACCCAGTTGTTGTAGCCGTATCTGTCATAACAACATTCACCACTCCATATCTAATAAAGGCGGCAGTGCCAGCATACGGTGTGCTCAAGAAGATACTCCCCAAGAAAATAGCCGACTACTGCGACAACCATTCCTCCGACAGCATCATATTCCTCGACAACAAATACATCTCCATGCCATTTAATGAAATCAACAGTCAGATTTCAAAAATAGCAAGCCGGTTCTACCTGCAGTCGAGAATAAACGCCGGTTCCCTGCCACAAAACGCATACAAGATAATGAACCGAGACATACATATCTCAGAGTTCACCATACCAGAAGACTCACTCTGGATAGGGAAAACACTCATGGAACTGCAGCTCGGCACCATCTTCTCCGTACATATTAGCAGCATACTCCGCAGTAACAGGCGCATAAACATACCAATGGCAGACGAGCGGCTCTTCCCAGGCGACCGAATACAGGTAATCGGCTCCGACGAAGACCTTAGTATCTTCTCCAAAGCACTCATGAGCGCACTCTACAACGTAGAGAATCACAATGCAGAAGATATGACACTCAAGCAGATATGCATTAACAAGAACAGCATATTCTACGGCAAAAACCTAATCGAACTTAACTTAAGAGAGAACTATCACGCCATGGTGGTCGGAATAGAACGAGGAGAAAAAAAGCTGTCCACCATTGCACCCGACTACGTGTTTCAGGAAAACGACATCATATGGATAGTCGGGGAAAAAGGAAACATAACATAATGAAAAAAACACTACTACTCACTTTGCTGACCATAGCCGGACTCCTGTCGCTCTATTACCTTCCAGAGATACATATATGGCAGGGAGAAACCCTCAGAAAAGTGAACCTGCTCGCTGATGTCAGGAAAATGACCTATAGCAAAAACGAATCAGAAAAACTCATCGCAGAGGCAGAAAGAGAAAGAAAGCAATTGTTAGGGCAAGACACCATCCCCCCAGGAGTAACACCCATCGAAGATTTCTCAGCCATGGACAGCATACGAATCATGGACGGTTTCTACAAGAAACTCAACAACATACACACCATGACACGTCCCATGCGCATAGCATACTATGGCGATTCATTCATAGAAGGAGACATACTGACATGCGACCTCCGTGAACTCCTACAGAACAAGTACGGAGGATGCGGAGTCGGGGCAGTCAATATCATCTACCCCTTCTCCTACGCAAGAGGCACAATACTGCAAAGCGAAGAAGGACTGACAGAACATGTGTCAAGCAATCCCAAACAGTTCAAAAAAGAACTTCAGGGACTCAACAACTTCTACGCAACAGCCGACAGTATAGCGTCAGCAAAATTCCAAGGCATTTCCCCTA
>JABUUG010000125.1:6793-11339 GCA_021443285.1 Bacteroidaceae bacterium | reverse complement strand
GTGAAGAGTGAATAATGAAGAGTGAAGAGTTTGCCACCACACGGACAATTCACTGCTCACTATTCACTCTTCTTCATTAATCCCCTAAACCACACATACTTGAAACCTTTCCGTTTCCTCATATTGTTACTGTCGGCTATCGCGGCCGCGCTTTCCTCCTGCTCGTCGGGCGGGGGCTTCGAGATAGACGGGCATCTGCTGAACATGAACCAGGGCACGATTTATGTTTACAGCAGTACAGGACTGATACAGAACATCGACACGATAAACATTATGGGCGGTCGCTTCAGCTACGAGCGGAGCATAGAGCGCGAGGGGATATTTGTGCTGGTGTTCCCCAACTTCACCGAACTGCCGGTTTTTGCCGAGCCGGGGGCCGACGTAACCCTCAAGGGCGACGCGCAGAAACTCAAAAAGATTTCCATTACAGGCACCGAAGACAACGACCAGATGACACGCTTCCGCACGGAAACATACGAGCTACCACCACCAGAAGCGAGGGAGAAGGCAGAAGAAGTCATCAGGGAGCGCGCAGGTTCATTGCAGGCACAATGGCTGGTGGACCAGTATTTCCTGAAAGTACACCACGCAGACTACAAGAAGGCATACGAGTTGACACAACTCATCCACAAGGCACAGCCACAATCGATAGCAACAGCCAGCATTCTGGAGAAACTTGAGAGGGTGAAGAATATGGTGTCTGGCGGAAAACTGCCGAAGTTCTCAGCCCTCGACACCACAGGAAAGACGGTGGACAACGAGTCGCTGAAAGGGAAGAACACGATAATCTATGTTCACGGAACATGGGACTACGGCAACGAGATAGACCGCAACGTGAAGATAAGGATGCAGCAGAACGAAAACAAGTTCAACGCGATAAGGGTGAGTCTGGACGCATCGAAGGTTGCCGCAGACAGGGACGTGAAGTTCCAACGGGAAAAGGCGCCTCGGGTGATATGCGACGAGATGATGTTTGAGAGCAAGCTGATGAAGACATTCTCATTCTCCTCGTGCGGCGACAACCTGATCATTGACAAGGACGGGTATATAAAGGCGCGCAACGTGATGCCCTCGGAACTCGACAAACAACTGGGACTATGAAACAAGAATGGACAGAACAGGGCTACATAGACGAGCCCGCAAAGGAAGGCACTGACCTCCGCGAAGAGATACGCCGCATGGCGAAAGAGAAGAACGCCGTGATTATGGCACACTACTACACCACGGGCGACATTCAGGACATTGCCGACTTCATCGGCGACTCGCTCGCACTGGCACAGCAGGCGGAAAAGACCGAGGCTGACATCATCGTGATGTGCGGCGTGCACTTCATGGCAGAGACGTGCAAGATACTCTGCCCGGAGAAGACTGTGCTATGCCCCGACCTGACCGCGGGCTGCTCGCTCGCCGACTCATGCAGTGCCGATGACCTGAAGGCGTTCAAGGCGGAACACACAGACCACATGGTGGTGAGCTACGTGAACACCACCGCCGCAGTGAAGGCACTGACAGACGTGTGCGTGACATCAGGCAATGCGCGAAAAATCATCGAGAAACTTCCGGCGGATGCAAAGATAATCTTCGGCCCGGACAAGAATCTCGGCGCATACATCAACAGCGTAACGGGCAGGGAGATGCTGCTGTGGAACGGCGGCTGCCATGTGCATGAGCGATTCTCTGTGGCAGAGATAGCAAAGCTGAAGCAGGAACACCCTGACGCAAAAGTGCTGGCGCATCCCGAATGCAAGGGGGCTGTGCTGCAATGCGCGGACATAATCGGTTCTACCGCCGTTCTGCTGAAATACTGCCAGCAGCACAAAGAGGAGAAGGAGTTTATCGTGGCGACGGAGAGCGGTATACTCCACGAGATGCAGAAGTCGTGCCCCGACGTGAACTTCATACCTGTTCCCCCGAAGATTTCGGAGGGCGGCAAAGGATGCTCCTGCAATGAGTGCGAATACATGAAGAAGAACTCGCTGCTGAAGATTTACAATGCCCTGAAATACGGATGGCCGACAGTGGAGGTGCCTGAAGAGACCGCCAAAGAGGCTGTGAAGTGCATCAACAGGATGCTGGAGATGTCGTGAGGCGTTAGGAAACATAGATTTAGGAGTTAAGGGAAGTTACAGGAAGTTATGCTGTCAATCCTGATACCCACATTCAACACCCCCTGCGTTTCGCTTGTGTCAAATCTTGTCAGACAGGCGGAGGGTCTGGATGTGGAAATAGTAGTGGCAGAAGACGGCACCACCGACGCCACAGCATTAGCCGCCAACAGCGCAATAGAAGGTATGCCCCAGTGCCGCTATATGCCCTTCAAGGAGAACAGGGGGCGTGCCGCAATACGCAACCTTCTGGCGCATGAGGCCCGCGGAGAGCGGCTGCTTTTTCTCGATGACGATGTGATGCCGGCAGACGAGGATTTTCTTAAAAGATATATGGAATGCGATGCCCCCGTCGTGGCAGGAGGCGTAATGGCAGCAAAGGATAACCGCAGCGACAGCCTTCGCTGGCTGTATGACAAGGCGGCGGAAAAACACATGGGCGCAGAACAGCGGCAACGCGCACCCCACAGACATTTCTCAACGGCAAACTTCGCGGTGAAGCGCGACCTGTTTCTCGGTATACGCTTCAACGAAGACATAACGGAATACGGATATGAGGATGCCCTTTTCGGCATAGAACTGCAACAACGCGGCGTAACCGTACACCACATCAACGCGGCAGTATTCCACAATGGTTTAGACCCCAACCCCCTATTCCTGAAAAAGACAGAGCAGGCACTGCGAACACTGCACAGCCTGCCACAGATGCAGCCTTACGCAACCATCGCCCGTACCGCCAGAAGGCTGCACTTTCTTTCTCCATTAATAATATCCTTCGCACCCTTCTTCCGCTCACTTGCCCTGTCTCGTCGCCCCCAGTTGTGGGCTTTTCAGGCATACAAGCTGAGCTACTACATGATGCTCGGCAAGGGAGAGATTTAGGCTTCCTTTGGTAATAAGCGGCATAGCCTGTACAACAGCCAACGCCCAGCCCTACTGCCGCAGAGTATGGAGAACAGACAGTATTTCAGGGTATATCGGCGAATGGGCAGCGGGAACACCTTCCGCAATAAGGCGGAAGAGTCGGACAGGCGGTCTTTATACAGGATGACATTATACACAAAATCCATCTTCATCTGGTTTATGCGCCTGTCAAGGGCCGGCTCACCAAGGCTCTGGAGGTAGTCTATTGTTGACAGGCAGTCGGAGAACCTCTTGCGAAGGAATGCCTCGGTATATGTATGCTGCAACGAACCCTCACGCTGGCGGTAGTAGTAGGCAGGTATGCGTGTGGCTATGAGCTTTTCCGCACGCAGGAAGAGTTGCGGTGTGAAGCGCTCATCTTCGTTCTTGAGGTTACGCTCAAACTGCAAACCACCCAGTAACTGTTTTGCAAAAACATAGCCCCATGCCGCAACGCGCAGGTTGCTATGGCGGAGGAAATCCGCTCCGGTGGTGGTCTGTATGTGCCAATCAGGAGACGGGGACACCGACTGCCCATTCTTGGTTGTGAAGCGGAAACTGAGCAAATCCGGATGTTCAGCGGCAAGAAGCGTAAGACACCGGGCATAGCACGACGGTATGAGGGCATCATCGGCATCGACAAACTGTATGTAGTCTCCCGTAGCACGCGATATGCCCGTATTGCGTGCGGCAGACAGCCCCTGATTGTCCTGACGAACAAGCATGACATCGAGTGTGCCGCTGACAGAAGTGGGGATGACAATGGGGGAGTCGGAACCGTCGTCAACGACAACAACCTCGCACTCCACACCCGACGGGGCGGCAGCGGCACAGGCCTGTATGGACAACAGACATTCGCGGAACATCGCCTGCGGCACATTGTAAACCGGTATGATATAGGAAATCTTCACAGCCACATTGATTAGTTGTCGAACAAATCATCCATCGTAACCTGACTTTGCACAATAGAGGAATATTTGTTGGGCTTTAGTCCGTATGTTGAAACCAACGTCAGGTGAACGGCATTCCTTGCAGGCACACATTCCTTGACTTCCGCCAGTTTGTTAAGCAGGTTCTTCTCATACTGCGCATCGATGGCAAACGGCATACTGTAGAATTTTGCCTCGCAGAGATTTGTAACATGGTCGCCTCTGTTAAGGAGCAGGTCAATCTGCTCACCCTTAGTCCGCAGCGACTGGTGGTTACACAATACAGCACCTATTTGAAGAGTCTTTTTTATCTGCTCCAGATGCAAATGGCAGACAATCTCAAACGACAGCCCGTTCCATGTGTTGTTTCCATGAGAATTGATGTAATGACTCCAGAATGCGGGGTCATTTATCTTTTTGTCAGCCACAAAGCGCATATAGAACAACGCGAAGAAATCGGTCAGCCTGTACACAGCGGCGCCATTGTTCTTTATGGGCCGATACTCCGTTATGAAGTTGCACAGTTCAAGGTCTTCCAACAGAGATGAAAGTCCCCCACCTGTCTTTATGTCTGTCTCTGCGGCAATCTCATCGCGTGTCAGTCCACCA
>JABUUG010000125.1:3716-6780 GCA_021443285.1 Bacteroidaceae bacterium | reverse complement strand
GCGTTGATGATTCTCATATATGGCTCAGGACTGCTGAACAAGGATTTTATCAGCAGGTCAAACTCGTCCCTCAATGGGGCATTCGTTGAGGCGAAGAACAGGGCGTCAATGTTCTGCGCCAGACTCATGCCCGGCTGCAACATATTCCAGTAGAATGGCACTCCTCCCAATATCATGTACGCCGAGAGGATGTCATATCTGCTGAGCACAATATTCTTCTTCTCTATCAGTTTCTCGCACTCAGACAGCGTAAACGGCGGCAGGTATATCTTACGGGTTACCCTATTGAACAGCCCTCCCTTATTCTTGAAAATCTTTTTTATTATCCATGAGGTTGCAGAACCGCATACCACCAACATGAGATTATCCTGCCCGCTTGCCCATCCATTCCAAAAGGCCTCGAACGCGACCAAGAATCCACTGCGAGGCGTGTCCATCCAAGGCATCTCATCTATGAAGATGACGTGTCTTTCGTCCTTATCACGCCTAGACAGCAAGTCTTTGAGCATCTGGAAAGCATCCATCCACGAAGAGGGATTGCCTCCCTCATAACCATATTCCTTTAGGGCATACCCAAAATTCAACAGCTGGCGTTGCAGGTCGCTCACACCATTCTTTTTCTTCTCTAAAGGAGACAGCCCGGTAACAGAAAAACTGAAATACTGAGACAACAACGTCCTGACAAGATAGGTCTTCCCTACACGACGCCTTCCATACAGCACAACAAATTCAGGGGAACCGCTGTTCAGATACCCGGTCAGAACCTGAGCCTCTTTCTTTCTGCCGATAAACTTTGCCATAATAACAGGTGTTTTCTCGCTGGCAAAGGTATATCTTATTTATAAAACGGCAAGATAAACATCGCTTATTTCGCCAAATCGGCCTAAAAATATAGAGATTTGGCAAGATAAGCATCGCCTATTTCGCCAAATCTGGCTAAAAACATAGGAATTTGGCAGAATAAGCATTGTCTATTCCGCCAAATCTGGCTAAAAACATGGGGATTTGGCAGAATAAGCACAACTTAACATTCCATCTGCCTCCGTCTTCATCCCCATGAAGGGAGAAGGGGGGCTTACACCCAAACAAACTCAGAGAGGATGCTGTCGGACACAAACAGGCTGTCAGGCTTTAGGCAAACACGCTTTCCGGCGCCTTCTCCGCTGACGGAGACAAGTCCACGGGCGCAGAGTTTTTCCGCAACAGAGACGAAATAGTCCGAGAGTTGTGCGGAGCAGTTGTTGCGGATGTATTCGGAAGAGAGGCCGTTACAGGTGCGCATGGCGGTGGTGATGAGGTCGTTGTAATGGGTGGCGTCATCTATGTCCTCACGAAAATCCACCACAGAGACACCACTGTTCACGCGACGGATGTACTCACGTATATCAGCGATATTGCTGTAACGGATGCCGTTTTCCTTATCATATCCATACGCTCCCGCTCCGAGGGCGGTATATGGCTTGTCCTGCCAATAGCCCGAATTATGACGCGAATGGCAGTCCGGCAGACAGAAATTTGATATTTCATAGTGGCTATAGCCAGCGTCGATGAGTCTATTTCTCAGCAGATAGTACATCCCGCGCTGCTCATCCTCTGCCGGCAATGGTGGCAGAAGCCCCTTCGACAGCTGGCGGTTCAGGGCTGTTCCCTCCTCCACCGTCAGACAGTAGGCAGAGATATGTGCGGGCCTCAGGCTCAAGACTTCAATAATATCATGGTCCCACTGCCCGATTGTCTCATCGGGAAAACCGTACATAAGGTCTATGGACACATTAATAATGTCGTGCGCGCGTAAAAGGGCGACAGCCTCGCGGGCTTTCTCCGCCGTGTGTCGGCGGCGGAGAAGCCTAAGCCGTGCATCATCGAATGTCTGCACGCCGAGCGAAACCCGGTTCACGCCACAGCCGCGCAAAGTGGCGGCAAGACTGTCCGTAACATCATCGGGATTACACTCCACAGTAAATTCCCCCCCTTCATTCAACAAAGCGCTGCACGCCCGGAGCAGTCGGTCCAAGCAGTCTGACGGTAACACAGAGGGAGTACCGCCGCCAATGTAAACGGTGTCAGAAAACACGCTCCTTTCCCGTAATTCCACCAACTGCCGACAGAGCGCATCGCAGTAGTTCCACATCTCTCCAAGCATTGTGGAAGAGAAGAAGTTGCAGTAGGTGCAACGCGTCTGGCAGAAAGGAATGTGTATGTAAAGCATCGGCAAAAAAACTGCGGCCCACATACCTTTTGTGGTGTATGTAACCCGCGGCTATTCCTTAAAAATTGTTGCAAAACTAAAGATTTCTCACGAAAAGTTTGTGAGTTCTTGCCAAAAGTAATAATTTTACCGCTGATTTTGCCAAAAGGCTTGTTTTGAATACCCCGAAATGAGGGGGCACTGCTATCTGAAAAACTATTTAAACATTTATTGACTATACTATGAAAACCTTCCAAACAAACGAGATTAAGAACATTGCCCTGCTGGGTAGTGCCGGTTCTGGTAAGACCACTCTCGCTGAAGCCCTTCTTTACGAAAGCGGGGTGATAAAGCGTCGTGGTAGTGTTGACGCTAAAAACACAGTGAGCGACTATTTCCCTGTTGAGCAGGAGTACGGCTACTCCGTATTCTCCACAGTGCTGAACGTAGAATGGCTCGGCAAGAAGCTCAACATCATCGACTGTCCGGGTTCAGACGACTTCGTTGGCGGAGCTATCACCGCACTCAACGTAACAGACCAGGCTGTCATACTGATAAACGGACAGTACGGACCGGAGGTGGGCACACAGAACAGCTTCCGCTATACAGAGAAGCTGAAGAAGCCTGTGATATTCCTTGTGAACCAGCTTGACAAGGACAACTGCGACTTCGACTCAATCATGGCACAGATGCGCGAGATTTACGGTTCGAAATGCGTGCCAATCCAGTATCCTCTCGCCACAGGCCCCGGCTTCAACTCCCTCATCGACGTGCTTCTGATGAAGAAGTATTCATGGGGTCCGGAAGGCGGCGCACCGACAATTGAGGATATTCCGGCAGAGGAGATGGACAAGGCGATGGAGATGCACACAGCAC
>JABUUG010000125.1:0-3195 GCA_021443285.1 Bacteroidaceae bacterium | reverse complement strand
TTCATCCGCTATCCTAACTCCAAGTATTCCCGCGCCATCGTTGCAAAGAACGAGGCTGAGACAGAAAAGATGATGACAGCCCTCGTGCGTATGCGCCAGGAAGACCCGACATGGGTAGTTGAGCAGAGCAAGGAGCTCCGCCAGATTCTCGTTCACGGTCAGGGCGAGTTCCACCTGCGCACACTGAAATGGCGTATGGAGAACAACGAGAAGATTCAGATTGAATACCAAGAGCCACGCATACCATACCGCGAGACAATCACAAAGGTTGCACGCGCTGACTACCGCCACAAGAAGCAGTCGGGCGGTGCAGGACAGTTCGGTGAGGTCCACCTCATCGTGGAGCCATACGCAGAAGGTATGCCTGACCCGACAGTTTACCACTTCGGCGGCCAGGAGTTCAAGATGAACATCCGTTCCCGCGAGGAGATTGACCTCGAATGGGGCGGCAAGCTCGTATTCATGAACTCGGTTGTGGGTGGTGCAATCGACACCCGCTTCATGCCGGCAATCCTCAAGGGTGTCATGGAGCGCATGGAGCGCGGTCCGCTCACAGGCTCTTACGCCCGCGATGTCCGCGTGATAGTTTATGACGGTAAGATGCACCCGGTAGACTCTAACGAGCTCTCGTTCATGCTTGCCGGCCGTCAGGCATTCGCAGAGGCATTCCGCAACGCCGGCCCGAAGGTGCTTGAACCGGTTTATGACCTTGAGGTGTTCGTGCCATCAGACTTCATGGGCGACGTGATGTCAGACCTGCAGGGTCGTCGCGCAATGATTATGGGTATGGACTCTGAGGCAGGCTACCAGAAGCTGCAGGCGAAGATTCCATTGAAGGAGCTTTCAAACTACTCTATCGCCCTGAGCTCAATCACCGGCGGACGCGCTTCCTTCACATCGAAGTTCTCTTCTTACGAACTCGTGCCGAACGACATCCAGCAGCAGCTCATCGCAGCCCACGATGCCGAGACGGAGGAATAGACAAAAGATAATGACCTGTGCCATGACTTCAATGCCGTTGCACAGGTCATATTTTTATCCTTTATCGAGTCATTAACATTAAATCTTCAAACTTATGATGACAGTATTAATTGTTGTTGCCGTCATTGTCCTGATTATCATTTGGATAGTCGGCATATACAACCATCTTGTAAGATGCCGCAACAACCGCGAGCAGGCATTTGCGGATATTGACGTGCAACTGCAACAGCGCCACGACCTCATTCCTAACCTCGTGGCTACAGTAAAGGGATATGCCGAGCACGAGGCCGGCACACTGGAAAAAGTCACGAACGCGCGTGCAGCAGCCATGAGCGCACAGTCCATCAACGACAAGATTCAGGCTGAGCAGCAGCTCGGACAGGCACTGGCAAACCTGAAGGTGGCTGTCGAGGCTTATCCGGAACTGAAAGCCAACCAGAACTTCCTGGAGCTGCAAGGCGAACTGTCAGACATCGAGAACAAGCTCGCCGCCGCCCGCCGCTTCTTCAACTCCTCCACAAAAGAGCTCAACACCAGCATACAGTCGTTCCCCGCTGTGCTGTTCGCAGGGGCATTCGGTTTCCACAAAGAGCCGATGTTTGAGATTGATGCACAGGAGCGTGCCACAGTGTCAAAGGCACCTGAGGTGAAGTTCTGAGGATACCTATTGAATTTGTGATTTGATGATGTATGATTTGTTGAAATAAAATCATAAATCATCAAATCACAAATCATTAATCATAAATGCAATGACATACGTAGGAATGCAATCGCAGATAAGACGCAACAACACATACAGCGTGTTGTTGCTCTTTGCGTTTCCAGCCATCATGCTCGGAATGCTGTGGGTGTTCCTCGCCATAATGGACTATCTCGGCAACGGCTACTACGACCAGTATGGCAACCTCATCAATGAGATGGACGCCGATGCAGTCAATGGCAGCTTCATAGAGATTGCCCCATGGGTGGTGGCAGGCATTGCCATATGGTTCTGCATCGCTTATTTCTACAATGCCTCAATGGTGAGGGCAGCCACCGGCGCCCGACCGCTTGAACGTCGTGACAACAAGCGGATTTACAACATCGTTGAGAACCTCTGCATCTCCTGCGGAATGAAGATGCCGAAGGTGTATGTCGTGGATGACCCCCAACTGAATGCCTTCGCCTCAGGAATAGACGACGACAGTTATGCCGTAACACTTACCACAGGCATCATCAACTATCTGGACGAGGACGAGCTTACCGGTGTCATCGCCCACGAGCTTACCCACATACGCAACCGCGACACCCGGCTGCTCATCACCTCCATCGTGTTCGTAGGCATAATAACCACCCTCATGGCATTCCTCTGGAGAGTGATTCTGAACACGATGATGTACGGAGGGAACAGAAGTTCAAGTCGCGATGGCAAAGACAAAGGACCAGGCATACTGATTGCCATGTGCATTGGCCTTGTCTGCATGGCCATTGCCTATCTGTTCATCATGCTCACACGCTTTGCCATATCCCGGAAGAGGGAATATATGGCGGATGCCGGTGGTGCAGAACTATCACGAAACCCTCTCGCCCTCGCCTCTGCACTGAGGAAAATATCGGGCGACCCGGGACTGCAACACTGCAACCGCGAGGACATAGCGCAACTGTTCATCGTCCACCCGCAGAACTTCACGGGCTCCGACTTCTTCTCAAGCATGTTCTCCACACACCCGGACATCAGGAAACGCATAGAGATTCTTGAGCAGTTCTAAGCTCATTTGCTGACATTGCTGTATTTATACGCCATGCGCAGCTTTATGTTTCCCTCCAGATTCTTCTCCTGTGAACTGACCTGCATATCGGCATTGCAGGAGATTGGCAGGAACACGCCCGGCGAAGCCTCGTAGAACTCGAAGTACATGTTACCCTTCTCATCCTTGTATTTCAGGCGGCGTATCTGCCAGCACTTGTCCACCACCTCCACCTGTGTCTTGCCATATTTCAGGATGAATATGGTGTGTCGGCCCTCCTCATAACTGCCCCGGTAGGTCAGTTTGTCCTCGCTGTCCTTCTTTTTCAGTTTCTTTATGGCGCTGTGCACCATATCATAGAACTTGTCGTATGAATTGGAGTCCAGAAACCAGTCCTTCTTCTTAATGACATTTATCTCCTCGCTGGACAGTTTCGGGCTTGTCGCCATCACCTGCAGTTTGTCGTTACTTATCTTTCCCTTGTTTT
>JABUUG010000124.1:13986-18547 GCA_021443285.1 Bacteroidaceae bacterium | reverse complement strand
TCACGATTTTAGTCTCATAACACTCTTTCTCGCCAGCCTGCTGGTCGCTTGCGGACCAGAGATGGAGATGAAGAAGGGCGACAAGTTCCTTGCCCTTGGGGAGTATTATGAGGCTTCGCTGCATTATAAGAAGGCTTACCAGCAGACGCCGGCAAAGGAGAAACCGCTTCGCGCACAGCGGTCGCTGAAGCTCGCCTACTGCTATGGGCGTCTCAACTACACGCAGAAGGCAATCACAGCCTACCGCAACGCCGTGAGGCTCGGCATAGACTCCCTGCCTGTGAACCAGGCACTTGCCTACTTCGAGAGGATGGAGAAGCAGAGGAAGGACTCTGTGTCGAAATACATCGTGAAGCGCATGGAGATATTCAACTCGCGCCGTGCCGACTATTCTCCCATGCTGTTTGGCGACACCTACGACCGCCTGTATTTCACATCCACACGCAATGAGGCGCAGGGTTCTGACCTGTCTGGCATAACGGGCATGAAGCCCGGCGACATATTCTTCTCCGAGAAAGACGAGCAGGGGAAATGGAAACGTGCAGAAACGATAGAGAGCGGACTGAACAGCGAGGCTGACGAAGGTGCTTGCTGCTTCACTCCCGATGGTTCGGAGATGTATCTCACGCAGTGCCTTACCGACCCGTCGTATCCTCGATATGCGCAGATTGTAGTGTCGAAACGCGCTGATGCCGCATGGGGCAAGCCAACGAAACTGGAAATTTCAAAAGATACCCTGTCGTCGTTTGCCCATCCAGCCATCAGTCCCGACGGAAACTGGCTGTATTTCTCCAGCGATATGCCCGGAGGCAAGGGCGGACTGGACATCTGGCGCATACGCATAGGTAGTGGCGGACTGGGCGGCGTGGAGAACCTCGGTGAGCCGATAAACAGTGAGGCGGACGAGATGTTCCCCACATTCAGACCCAACGGCGACCTGTATTTCTCGTCAAAGCGAGAGGGAGACTCATACGGTGGACTCGACATATACATCGCCAAGGTGGATGCCGCAACAAAGAAGATTGTGCTGCAACATCCGGGCTTTCCCCTGAACTCCAACGGAGACGATTTCGGCATGACGTTTGAGGGCATACACAACAGGGGCTTCTTCTCATCGAACCGCGGCGACATGAAGGGCTGGGACCATATCTACAGTTTTGAACTGCCCGAAGTGCTGCAGACCATCAAGGGATGGGTATATGAGATGGACGGCTATGAACTGCCTGCCGCAGAGGTGTATCTCATAGGCAGCGACGGTTCCAACCAGCACGTCCACGTGAAGAGCGACGGCTCGTTCACCTACATCGCGCAGCCTGGTGAGGAATACATTCTGCTCGCCTCGTGCAAGGGCTATCTCAATGCCAAGTCGGACGTGGCAATACCCGATACGGTCAAGACCTCTCACGAATACACTCTGCAGTTCCCATTGGCAGCAATCAACAAACCTACGCTCATAGACAACATCTTCTATGATTTCGGCAAGGCGACGCTCCGCCCGGAGTCGAACAAAGCACTCGACAGTCTTGTGGTGATGCTGCAGCAGAACCCCAATGTCACGATAGAGCTGTCATCGCACTGCGACTACCGCGGCAGCAGCGACTTCAACAAGCGTTTGGCCCAGATGAGGGCAGAGTCTGTAACCAATTACCTCAGTGCAAAAGGCATTGCACACGACAGACTGACACCTGTGGGATATGGTGAAGACCAGCCAAAGACAGTGAACAGGAAGCTTTCCAAGCGCTATCCCTGGCTGAAGGAAGGCACGAAGCTGACGGAGGAGTTCATCACATCGCTGAAAGACGAGGCAAAGGAGGAGATATGCAACGAGATAAACCGCCGCACGGAGTTCAAAGTCCTCCGCACCACATACAATATGTTTGACGAAAAGGGCAATCTGAAGAATCCACCGCCAAAGAAGAAAGTGGAAGAGGCGGTTGACGACGATGATGTATTCATTATAGAATAGATGCCACTGTGTCTGGCATAAGATGGGTTCTATAAATTACTACCCACCATACTGTGCCAGAAAAAAAGATGACAAATGACACGAGAACAGTTTGAACAATTCCTAAAGGCAAACGAGTACGTCATAGACGACATCTGCATGGAAGCCTGGAAACTGCATGAGACAGTGGGACAATGGTACGACAAAAGCCTTCCTTATGGCCATCACCTGTCTATGGTTGCAGATGCTGCGATGAAGTATGGTCATCATGTGCTGACAGATGAGCAGGACATCATATCCGTAATCTTTGGTGCATTCTTCCACGACAGCATAGAGGACGCGCGGCAGTCATACAATGACGTGAGGCGCATTGCCGAGAAATACATGACTCCCGATAAGGCTGTCATGGCGGCAGAGATAGTATATGCCCTCACAAACGAAAAAGGACGTACACGACAGGAGAGAGCTGGCGAGAGATACTATGCCGGCATACGCGAAACGCCATACGCCCCCTTCGTGAAACTATGCGACCGCTTTGCGAACATGACCTTCAGCAGCACAGGCAAGAA
Organism: Bacteroidaceae bacterium; assembly: GCA_021443285.1. Classification (GTDB taxonomy): domain Bacteria; phylum Bacteroidota; class Bacteroidia; order Bacteroidales; family Bacteroidaceae; genus Prevotella. The sequence goes on along the minus strand of JABUUG010000124.1, from coordinate 16,033 downwards.
CCAGCACAACCACCACATGCACATGGTGTATGCGAGTGAATGGCCGCACTTCATTGAATCCATAACTGCAGACAGTACGGACATACGTATGCAGCTGCCGCAGACAATGCTGGAGGATGTAGAGAGGCTGTGTGGCTCAAGAAAACATACTGAAAACGACAAATAGACACATTAGCATATATAGAACAGCGGCGCATTGCATAAATTTGCGCGCTGCCAGAACAAAACAATACACAATGATAAAGATTTCCTTTCCCGACGGTTCTGTACGCGAATATGAAAGCGGCGTTACAGGACTACAGATTGCAGAGAGCATTTCCCCTGCACTTGCACGCAACATCATCGCCTGCGGAGTGAACGGCGAGACAACAGAAACAAACCGCCCCATAACAGAGGACGCAAAGATAGCACTCTACAAATGGGATGACGAAGAGGGCAAACACGCCTTCTGGCACACCTCCGCCCACCTGCTTGCTGAGGCTCTTAAGGAATTGTATCCCGGCATACAGTTCGGCTTCGGTCCAGCCGTTGAGAATGGGTTCTTCTACGATGTGATGCCGAAAGAGGGCGATGTCATCAAGGAGGGCGACTTCGAAAAGATTGAGGCGAAGATGAAGGAACTGGCATCGAAGGACGAGGCTGTGGTGCGCAAGGAGGTGTCAAAAGCCGACGCCCTTGAGCAGTTCAAGGCTGACGGACAGACATACAAGTGCGAGCACATAGACCAAGACCTCGAAGACGGCACAATAACCACATACACCCAGGGAAACTTCACCGACCTCTGCAAAGGACCTCACATCGTTTCTACGGGTGCGATTAAGGCGATAAAGATAATGTCTGTTGCAGGTGCATTCTGGCGCGGCGACGCCAACCGCGAGCAGATGACCCGCATATACGGCATAACATTCCCAAAGAAGAAGATGCTCGACGAGTATCTTGTGATGCTTGAAGAAGCCAAGAAGCGCGACCACCGCAAGATAGGCAAAGAGATGGAACTCTTCATGTTCTCAGACCGTGTGGGCAAGGGACTGCCCATGTGGCTGCCCAAAGGCACAGACCTCCGTCTGCGCCTTCAGGATATGCTCCGCAAGGTTCAGAAGCGTTACGGCTATCAGGAGGTAATCACTCCGCACATCGGGTCAAAGAACCTCTATGTTACATCTGGCCACTATGCCCACTACGGCAAAGACTCTTTCCAACCTATCCACACACCAGAGGAGGACGAGGAATATATGCTGAAGCCAATGAACTGCCCACACCACTGCGAGGTGTTCGCATGGAAGCCGCGTTCATACAAAGACCTGCCGCTGCGCATAGCCGAGTTCGGCACAGTCTATCGCTACGAGAAGAGCGGCGAGTTGCATGGCTTCACCCGCGTGCGTTCATTCACACAGGACGATGCTCACATCTTCTGCCGCCCAGACCAGATAAAGGATGAGTTCTGCAAGGTTATGGACATCATCCAGAGCGTGTTCTCTACCTTCCAGTTCGAGAATGTGGAAGTGCAGATTTCTCTCCGCGACCCAGACGACCATGAGAAGTACATCGGATCTGATGAGGTGTGGAACGAGGCTGAACAGGCAATCATCGACGCCTGCAAGGAGAAAGGTGTTGAGGCAAAGGTGGAATACGGCGAGGCCGCATTCTACGGCCCCAAGCTCGATTTCATGGTCAAGGACGCCATCGGCCGCCGCTGGCAGCTGGGTACAATACAGGTGGACTACAACCTGCCCGTGCGTTTCAATCTGGAATACACAGCAGAGGACAACACGAAGAAGACTCCAGTGATGATACACCGTGCGCCATTTGGTTCGATGGAACGTTTCTGCGCCGTGCTCATCGAGCATACTGCCGGGCACTTCCCTCTGTGGCTGACACCAGATCAGGTGGCTATTCTTCCCATCTCTGAGAAATATAACGGCTATGCCCGTGAACTGCAGAACTATCTCGGCATAAACAATGTGCGGGCTATAGTTGACGACCGCAATGAGAAGGTGGGCAGAAAAATCCGCGACAACGAGATGAAGCGCATACCGTATATGCTCGT
>JABUUG010000124.1:9611-12763 GCA_021443285.1 Bacteroidaceae bacterium | reverse complement strand
AACATACTGAAACTTACCCGTGGTTACTATGGCGCTCGCAAGAACGTTTGGACAGTAGCCAAGAACACGTGGGAGAAAGGTTTAACCTACGCTTATCGCGACCGCAAGAACAAGAAGCGCAATTTCCGCGCCCTGTGGATACAGCGTATCAACGCTGCCGCACGTCTTGAGGGAATGAGCTACAGCACTCTTATGGGCGCACTCCACAAGGCAGGTATCGAAATCAACCGCAAGGTTCTTGCAGACCTCGCAGTTAACAATGCCGCTGCTTTCAAGGCTATCGTTGATAAGGTAAAGTAAAGATTCTTATCGAACGCAGAACATCTGTAATGTTGGTAACAAAAAAGGCGCGAGTCCATTAAATATGGTTTCGCGCCTTTTCTTTTTTCTTGTATTCTTTCATAGTCCGGATGACCCGTATGGTCTGGAAGAACCAGGAGGGAATGGGGGCGGCAAGCCGATCTGAGAGCCATGCACGAATGCGCATGGAGCGGTGGTAGTTTACTTCACTCTCTCTTCCACCTCATCGTCTATCTCACCGACTATTTCTTCAAGGATGTCCTCCATGGTAACAAGTCCTGATGTGCCTCCATATTCATCAACGACAATGGCGATGTGTATCTTGTTTTCCTGAAACTCACGCAGGAGATTGTCTATTTTCTTCGTCTCAGGCACGAAGTACGGCGGACGTATGAGTGACTGCCAGCGGAAGGAGTCCGCCTTGCATATATGCGGCAGGAGGTCTTTGATGTAAATGATACCCCTTATGTCATCCCGGTTTTCCTGATAAATGGGTATCCGGCTGTAGTTGTTCTCCTCTATACACGCAAGCACTGTTGAGAACTCCGCCTTGATGTTGATTGCCACCATCTCTTTTCGCGGTGTCATGATCTCTTTTGCACTCTCCTTTGAAAACTGTATTATGCCCTCAAGTATGCTTTTCTCCTCAGCGATATCTTTCTTGTCTGTTAGTTCAAGAGCCTGTTCCAGTTCCTTCACCCCCATCACGTAGCTGTCGTCGGACACCACTTTCCCCGCTATGACGGATGTCTTGAGCAGGAGGTTTTCAAGCGGCCAGAACAGGTAGCAGAAGAAGGTGATGCCTCTGGCTGCCATACGGCAGAAGCCAAGTGTTGAAAGGCGGGCGAATATTTTCGGGAGAATCTCACCGAAAAAAAGGATAAAGGAGGTGAGGAGAACCGTCAGGACGAGGAACTGTAGTATGTGGTTGCCACCGAAATCTATGGTCTGTGCAAAGACATAGTTGCCCAACATTACAATCGTAACATTGACGAAATTGTTCGTAATCAGAATGGTGGCAAGCGTCCTTTCACTGTTGCGGCGCAGTTTTCTGACAAGAGCGTCATTGGATGATGTTCCCTCCTCCACAGTCTGTATGTCTGTCGGAGAAAGACTGAAGAATGCAATCTCACTGCCACTGGCAAATGCTGACAACATAAGCAACAAAGCAATGACCACCATTATAATGATGGTGGCTGTAGTAGGCGGTATAAAAGTGACGCCTTGAGTAAGGTGCAGGAAGAAGTCCACGTGGTAAAAAGAAAAGGCGGGTTACCCAAAAATGATGTCAGTCAGCCCTTTTGGGTGATAGCATTTCCATATTGTCCGCAATTATCTCGGTTGTGTCTTTTCGCTTGCCAGACTGGTCGACATAGCTGCGGTAGCGAAGTTTCCCTTCTATGTAGAGTTTGTCGCCCTTGTGTACATACTCCTCTGCAATCTTGGCAAGATTGCGGTAGAGAAGCACCGTGTGCCAATCAGTCTTGTCTGGTACCTGAGTGCCGTTCTGAAGTGTGTATCCGCGCTCGGTTGTTGCCAAAGAAATACGGGCGACAGCCTGATCGTGGTCATAATATCTCACCTCCGGGTCCTGCCCGACATTGCCAATAAGCATAACTTTGTTCATAGCTATCAGTCTGTTTACTACGCAAATGTAGTCAAATCGGCATACCTGACCCACAAAAACTGCCGGACAATTATTATATAAATGTAAGAAATGCTCTAAAAAATACAATAAAACCACTGCTATTCGCGTTATTTATCTAAATTTGCGCACGAAATTATATGTACCACCCTCAATAAACGCCATTTGCCATGTTCTCAAAAGACACATACATCTCACGCAGAGAGGTCCTAAAAGGTCTACTCAATGACGGTCTGATATTCATGCTCAGCGGCAATGAATGTCCCAACAACTACCCGGCGAACACATATTACCCGTTCCGTCCAGACTCGTCTTTCCTGTATTATTTCGGACTGATTCGCGACGGACTTGCCGGCGTGATAGACCTGAACAGCGGGGAGTGTGCGCTTTATGGGGATGATGTGGATGTTGCGGATATAGTTTGGACAGGACCCGTAGAGACTCTCTCACAGCAGGCAGAAAAGTGCGGAATAACCAAGACCGGCACCTTCCGGCAGTTCTATGACCTTATCCAGTCTGCCCAGAAGCAGGGAAGAAAGCTGCACTTCCTGCCGACCTACCGCCATCAGGAGAAACTGCTGCTCCAGGATATGCTGGGCATACACCATACAAAGCAGACAGAGTCTGCCAGTACCGAACTGATAAGGGCAATAGCAAAGATGCGGTCTGTGAAGGAAGAGCAAGAAATTGCTGAGATGGAAAAGGCATGTGAGATTGGCTACATGATGCATACTGCAGCCATGAAAGCGACAAAACCAGGAGTGACGGAGAAATATGTCGGCGGACTTGTAACCGGGACTGCCATACAGAATGGCTGGCAGGTATCGTTCCCAACAATATTCACGCAGCACGGAGAAATACAGCACGGCAGTCCGAGTTTCACCCCTCTTGAAAGTGGAAAGATTGTAATCTGCGATGCGGGATGTGAGAATGAGATGTTCTACTGTTCAGACCACACCCGCACATATCCGGTAAACGGCAAGTTCACACAGCGACAGTTGGAGCTCTACTCCATAGTGGAGGGTTGCCACGACTACGTGCTTGATGTGGCAAAGGCCGGCATCAACTGGCGTGAGGTGCATCTTGAGGTGTGCCGCCGCATGACCAATGGACTGAAGGAAGTGGGACTGATGAAGGGAGATACGGATGAGGCTGTTGCCCTTGGAGCACACGCTATGTTCATGCCCCACGGACTCGGACACATGAT
>JABUUG010000124.1:4394-8489 GCA_021443285.1 Bacteroidaceae bacterium | reverse complement strand
GAAAGCAGCGGGTGCTTCTGATGAGGAAATTGCGACGGCATACAAAACGCCGGTGAGGATGCGCCTGTTCACCTATGACGGAGGAAAAGAGGAGGTGATGACTCCGGAGGACTCCATCCGATACATGAAACGCTTCCTGAGGGCTGGCTTTGTGAGCATGGAGGCGGCTACGGGAGATGTGAAAGCTTATGTTGGTGGTACGAATTTCGGTGCGTTCTCTTACGACATGGCTGGTGTGGGCAGGCGTCAGGTGGGGTCTACGATGAAGCCGTTCCTGTATTCTCTGATGGTGCAGAACGGCATGAGTCCGTGCGACCCGGTGTCGAATGCGCGTAAAAGCTATGGAGGATGGACTCCTAAGGGAGGTGGTGGCGGCGGTTCTGTACAATTGAAACAGGGCTTGGCGCAGTCGAACAATACTGTGGCAGCTCACTTGATGAGTACGATAAACCCGACGGACTTCCTGGCATGGCTCGACCTTTTCGAGATACCGACATTCTACCAGCAGCCTAACATGGCGTTGTGTCTGGGTCCGTTGGAGATATCTGTGTTAAATCTGATATCTGGATACACGACATTTGTGAATGAGGGTCTACACATGGCTCCGCGTCTTGTTACTAAAATCACTGACCTGCAAGGAAATACGATTGCGGAGTTTGCGCCGAGGATGAACGAGATCTTGTCGCAGGAGAATGCATGGAAGATGCTTGTGATGCTGAGGGGCGTTACGCAGACTGGTACTGCAAGACGACTGCGTGGCATGGGATTCTCTGGAGATATCGGCGGAAAGACGGGTACTACAAACGACTGTACCGACTTCTGGTATGTGGGAGTAACCCCAAAACTCGTATCCGGAGGATGGGTAGGCGGCGAGGAGCGCGACATTCACTTCAATACCGGTCAGGGCGCAGAGATGTCGCTGCCTATGTGGGCGAAATATATGAAGAGGGTATTTGCAGACGAGTCGTTGGGGTATACGCCGGAGGACACTTTCTCTATGCCTAAGGGATATACGGGCTGCGAAAAGAGGAGGAAGGAACGGACGGAAGAGCAGACGGAAAACATAACGGATGTTTATCAGTAGAAGAGTGATTTCTAAAAATTGGAAGTTAGAAGAAGTTCAAGGAAGTTATTCTGCTTCGCAGCGGAAGTTAAAGGACATATGTTCTTTTAGGCTCAGTGCTATTGCCCCTTAACTTCCTTTAACTTCCGCGCTATAGGCGCATAACTTCCTTTAACTTTATAATCAATAATCATTAATAAATAATCAATATTTGATGGCAGAACTAAAAGATTTGACAAAGAGAACTGACAATTACAGCCAGTGGTACAACGACCTTGTAGTTAAGGCTGACCTTGCAGAGCAGAGTGCAGTGAGAGGGTGTATGGTAATCAAGCCTTACGGCTATGCGATATGGGAGAAGATGCAGCAGCAGCTTGACAAGATGTTCAAGGAGACTGGTGCGCAGAACGCTTATTTCCCACTGCTTATCCCGAAGAGCTTCCTCTCGCGTGAGGCAGAGCATGTGGAAGGCTTCGCAAAGGAGTGTGCTGTTGTAACGCACTACCGTCTGCGTGCAAAGGAAGACAAGAGTGGGGTAGAGGTTGACCCCGCTGCAAAGTTGGAGGAAGAGCTTATTATCCGCCCTACATCGGAGACAATTATATGGAACACCTACAAGAACTGGATTCACTCGTGGCGCGACCTGCCGCTGATGTGCAACCAATGGTGTAATGTGATGCGCTGGGAGATGCGCACACGCCCGTTCCTCCGCACATCAGAATTCCTCTGGCAGGAGGGGCATACCGCCCATGCCACACGCGAGGAGGCTGAAAAAGAGGCGCAGACGATGCTCAGCGTCTATGCGAAGTTTGCAGAAGAGTGGATGGCAGTGCCGGTAGTGCAGGGCGTGAAGAGCGAGACAGAGCGCTTCGCCGGCGCGCTCGACACATATACTATAGAGGCAATGATGCAGGACGGCAAGGCACTGCAGAGCGGCACATCGCATTTCCTCGGACAGAATTTCGCGAAGGCGTTTGAGGTTACATACCTGACGAAAGAAAACAAGCAGGAGTATGTGTGGGCGACATCGTGGGGTGTATCTACACGTCTTATCGGTGCGCTTATCATGACACACTCCGACGATAACGGTCTTGTGCTTCCTCCTCGTCTCGCCCCGCTGCAGGTGGTGATAGTTCCGATAAGTAAGGGCGAGCAGCTGAAGGCAATCTCGGAGATACTGACACCGGTGATTGAAAAGCTGAAGGCTGCCGGCATAACCGTGAAATATGATGATGCCGACAACAAGCGCCCGGGCTTCAAGTTTGCCGACTATGAGCTGAAAGGTGTGCCTGTACGCCTCGTAATGGGTGGCCGCGACCTGGAGAACGGCACGATAGAGGTGATGCGCCGCGACACCCTTGAAAAGGAGACACGCCCTGTAGAGGGTATCGCAGACTATGTGATACAGCTTCTCGATGACATCCAGCAGAACGTCTTCAACAAGGCAAAGACTGCGCGCGATGCAAGGATATACAAGTGTGCTGACTATGAGGAATTCAAGGAGAAAGTGAAGGACGGCGGCTTCTTCTTCTGCCCATGGGACGGAACAGCAGAGACCGAAGCAAAGATAAAGGAGGAGACGCAGGCTACTATCCGCTGCGTGCCATTCCACATCCCGCAGCCCGAAGAGCTTGGCAATGATATGGTGACTGGTGCGCCTGCAAAGCAGTGGGTGCTGATAGCGAGAAGCTACTGATATTTACTATTTAGCGATTTACAATTTAATTACTCGCGATGCCGAGATATTGAGATTATGAAATCGTATTACAAGGAAGCTGGCATTATAGCCTTTGGCCTAATTTTTTTGGGAGTGTGCATCTGCTACGGTCTGACAACGGCTTTCGGCAGCAAGCGTATCGTTAGCGTGAAGGGACTCGCAGAGCGCGAGGTGGAGGCTAACCTGGTGATATGGCCGTTGAATTACGAGGAGTTAGGTAATGACCTCAGCGACTTGTATCAGGAGTGCAACCATAAGAACCGGCTGATTGTGCAGTTCCTGAAGAGCAACGGTATTCAGGAGAAGGAAATCACTGTGAAGGCTCCGCAGGTTAACGATATGTCTGCAAACCAGTACTCCAGCAACAATTCCGGCTACAGGTATCATGTGCAGTCGTGTGTAACCGTAGCGTCGAACAATGTCCAACAGGTCAGGAAACTGATACTCCGCCAGAGCGAACTGCTCAATCAGGGTATAGCTGTCAAGGGTGATGAATACGCGACGGTCTATGAGTTCACCGACCTTAACAAGATAAAGCCGGAAATGATTGAGGAGGCGACAAAGAACGCGCGCAGTGCCGGCGAGAAGTTTGCTCAGGATTCGGAGAGTGAACTGGGAAAGATTAAGCAGGCATCGCAAGGACAGTTCTCCATAGAAGACAGAGACTCGGATACGCCCCACATAAAGAAGGTGAGAGTAGTGACGAATATCGATTTCTATTTGGAATAATTTTTTCCCCCCCAGTTACCACCCCCTCGTTCCCCCCTCTAGGGGGGATGAAGGCAGGGTGTATAGAGGGCACAGAAAATAAAGAAGGTAAACAAGAATGTAAAAAGGATAAACGATAAACTGTAAATAAGTCAATGGATATAAGAAACATAGCGATAATAGCCCATGTGGATCACGGCAAGACGACTCTTGTTGATAAGATGATGCTTGCCGGCAATCTCTTTCGTGAAGGTCAGGATATGAGTTCGCAAGTGCTTGACAGTAATGACCTTGAGCGTGAGCGTGGCATCACCATCCTTTCGAAAAATGTGTCGATAAACTATAAGGGTGTAAAGATAAACATCATAGACACTCCGGGACACTCGGACTTTGGTGGTGAGGTGGAGCGCGTGCTGAATATGGCGGACGGCTGCCTGCTGTTGGTGGATGCATTTGAAGGACCTATGCCGCAGACACGCTTTGTGCTTCAAAAGGCGCTAGAGATAGGCCTGAAGCCGATAGTTGTGGTGAACAAGGTTGACAAGCCGAACTGCCGCCCGGAGGAGGTTTATGAGATGGTGTTCGACCTCATGTTCTCGCTCAACGC
>JABUUG010000124.1:0-4152 GCA_021443285.1 Bacteroidaceae bacterium | reverse complement strand
ATGAACGTGACGGTATGCCATCGTGACTGTTCGCAGGAGAAGACGAAGATAAAGGAGCTGCATACCTTTGAGGGCATGAGCCACGCTAAGACACGGGCAGTATCGTCTGGTGACATCTGTGCGATTATCGGTTTGGAGAAGTTTGAGATTGGCGACACGATATGCGATTTCGAGAATCCGGAGCCGATGCCGCCGATTTCGATTGACGAGCCGACAATGTCGATGCTGTTCCAGATAAACGACTCGCCATTCTTCGGCAAGGAGGGGAAATATGTTACTTCGCGCCATATAAACGACCGCTTGGAGCGTGAACTGGAGAAGAACCTCGCCCTACGTGTAGAGCCTTTTGCTGACTCTACGGACAAGTGGGTGGTTTCTGGCCGTGGTGTGCTACATCTGTCTGTGCTGATAGAGACGATGCGCCGCGAGGGGTATGAACTGCAAGTGGGCCAGCCACAGGTGATTTACAAGGAGATAGACGGACAGAGATGTGAGCCGGTGGAGGAGATGACCATCAATGTGCCGGAGGAGTTCGCCTCAAAAATGATAGATATGGTAACACGCCGCAAGGGTGAGATGACATCCATGGAGAGTCAGGGCGACAGAGTGAACATCGAGTTCAACATACCTTCGAGGGGTATCATCGGCTTGCGAACAAATGTTCTGACAGCATCGCAGGGTGAGGCTATCATGGCCCACCGCTTCAAGGAGTACCAGCCGTACAAAGGAGATATAACGCGAAGGGTGAACGGATCTATGATTGCTATGGAGACGGGTGCGTCGTTTGCATACTCGATAGACAAACTGCAGGACAGGGGCAAGTTCTTCATTGACCCCGGTGATGAGGTGTATATGGGTGAAGTGGTCGGCGAGCACATCCATGACAACGACCTGGTAATCAATGTTACAAAGGCGAAGCAGCTGACGAACACCCGTGCCTCTGGTTCTGATGACAAGGCGAGAATCATTCCGAGAACAGTGCTCTCGCTTGAGGAGGCTCTGGAGTATATAAAGGTGGATGAACTGGTGGAGGTTACGCCGAAGTCTATGCGCATACGCAAGACCATACTCGACCATAACGAGAGGAAGAAGGCGGGGATGAAATGATGAGTAATGGGGGATTCTTGCTCTGCCAAGCGACAAGCCGGTTACGGCACAATAGTGCCATACACTGTGGCGGACTGCGCATTACGCATTAATAGTCATAATAAATAAATATAAAATAGAAAAGTGAATCCAGAAATAGAAAGGCGTCGCACCTTCGCCATCATATCGCATCCTGATGCGGGAAAGACGACTCTGACAGAGAAGTTCCTGCTCTTTGGAGGGCAGATACAGGTGGCAGGTGCGGTGAAAAGCAACAAGATAAAGAAGACTGCAACATCCGACTGGATGGATATTGAGAAACAGCGTGGTATATCTGTCAGCACATCCGTGATGGAGTTCGACTATACCACTTTCTCCACAGGGGCAGGGGAGGACGTCACATACAAGGTGAACATCCTTGACACCCCAGGACACCAGGACTTTGCGGAAGACACCTACCGCACACTGACTGCTGTTGACTCTGCGATAATTGTGGTTGACGGGGCGAAAGGTGTGGAGGCACAGACGCGCAAGCTGATGAATGTCTGCCGTATGCGGAACACTCCCGTAATAATCTTCATAAACAAGATGGACAGGGAAGGCAAAGACCCGTTTGACCTTCTCGATGAACTGGAGCAGGAACTGGAGATAAAGGTGCGGCCGCTGTCATGGCCTATCAACCAGGGATCGAAGTTCAAGGGTGTATATAACATATATGAGAATAAACTCGACCTGTTCACTCCTGACAAGCAAAGAGTGACGGAGAAGGTGGAGGTGGATGTGCAGTCGAAAGCTCTCGACGAGCAGGTGGGTGAGCGTGATGCCAACAAGCTGCGCGAGGACCTTGAACTTGTTGACGGGGTATATCCTGAATTTGAAGTTGAGACATACCGCTCGGCAGAGGTCGCGCCAGTATTCTTCGGGTCTGCCCTGAACAATTTCGGAGTGCAGGAGCTCTTGAACTGCTTTGTTGAGATAGCACCATCGCCAAAACCGACAAAGGCAGAGGAGCGTGATGTCAGTCCGGAAGAGGAGAAATTTACGGGCTTCATATTCAAGATAACTGCGAATATCGACCCAAATCACCGGTCGTGCATAGCCTTCTGCAAGGTATGCTCCGGTAAATTCAAGCGTAACACACCATATCTGCATGTCCGCCATAACAAACAACTCCGTTTTTCAGCCGCCACTCAGTTTATGGCGCAGCGTAAGAGTACGATAGACGAGGCGTGGCCAGGCGATATCGTAGGCTTGCCGGATAACGGTACATTCAAGATTGGCGATACACTCACGGAAGGGGAGATACTGCATTTCCGCGGACTGCCGTCATTCTCTCCAGAGATGTTCAAGTATATAGAGAATGACGACCCGATGAAGGCGAAGCAACTGAGCAAGGGCATCGACCAGCTGATGGGCGAGGGCGTGGCGCAGATGTTCGTGAACCAGTTCAATGGGCGCAAAATAATAGGCACGGTCGGGCAGCTGCAGTTTGAGGTCATACAGTACAGACTTGAGAATGAGTACAATGCAAAGTGCCGCTGGGAACCTGTCCACCTGTATAAAGCCTGCTGGATAGAGAGCGACGACGAAAAGGAGATGGAGAACTTCAAGAAGCGCAAATACCAATATATGGCGAAAGACAAAGAGGGCAGGGATGTGTTCCTCGCGGATTCCGGCTATGTGCTGCAAATGGCGCAACAGGACTTTGAGCATATCAAGTTCCATTTCACGAGTGAGATGTAAATTCATTTATGATTTCTTGATGTGTGATTTATGATTATCGACTAAATAACCCATTTAAACAATAAAACTATGAGTTTAGTAGAACAAATCATTGCGCGTGCAAAGGCAAACAAGCAGCGCATCGTGCTTCCAGAGGCATTGGAAGAGCGTACACTGAAGGCAGCAGACAGGGTTCTTGCAGAGGACATCGCAGACCTGATACTGCTCGGTAACATTGACAAGATTCATGCACTCGCTGCAGAACTTGGATTGAAGAACATAGACAAGGCCACCCTTATCGACCCAGAGAACAGTGATAAGGCTGAGGAGTATGCTGCAACCCTTGCAGAACTGCGCAAGAAGAAGGGGGTGACCATCGAGAAGGCACGCGAACTTGTGAAGAATCCGCTGTACTATGGCTGTATGATTATCAAGATGGGTGATGCTGACGGTCAGATTTCCGGTGCGCTGTCAACAACAGGCGACACACTCCGTCCTGCCCTTCAGATTATAAAATGCGCTCCCGGCATCACTTGTGTTTCTGGCGCGATGCTTCTCATAACAAACAAACAGGAGTATGGCGAGAACGGTGTACTCGTCGTAGGAGATGTGGCTGTTACGCCTATGCCAAACGCACAGGAGTTGGCACAGATAGCAGTATGTACAGCGCAAACGGCAAAGAGTGTCGCCGGTTTTGCAGAGCCGAGAGTGGCTATGCTGTCGTTCTCTACCAAGGGGTCGGCAAATCATGAGGTGGTGGATAAGGTTGTTGAGGCAACAAAACTTGCCAAAGAACTTGACCCAGACCTGAAGGTTGATGGTGAACTTCAGGCAGATGCAGCCCTTGTGCCTTCTGTCGGCGGAAAGAAAGCACCGGGTTCGGCTATTGCAGGCCATGCCAACACACTTGTTTTCCCATGCCTTGAAGTAGGAAATATCGGCTATAAGTTGGTGGAGCGTCTTGCCGGAGCAGAGGCCCTCGGCCCTATTCTTCAGGGAATAGCACGCCCTGTGAACGACCTTTCACGCGGATGTTCTGTTGACGACATATATAAAATGGTGGCCATTACTGCTTGCCAGGCAATGGATGCAAAGTAGAAAAAGAAACAACCAACAAATAAAAACCTATATTATTTTATGAAAATTCTGGTACTGAACTGTGGCAGTTCATCAATCAAGTATGCACTCTACAATATGGACGACAAGAGTGTGATGACATCTGGCGGTGCAGAGCGCGTAGGTCTTGACAATGCTTTTGTCAAGGTAAAAATGGCTAACGGGGAGAAGAAGCAGATTATGCACGACATCCCAGAGCATACAGAGGGCGTTAAGTTCATCTTTTCG
>JABUUG010000123.1 GCA_021443285.1 Bacteroidaceae bacterium | reverse complement strand
CGGACTGGACTGGCCCAAGACAAAGGCTACCGACGACTGGAGCAGACAGCGGCAGCAACAGGAGCTGACACGTATGCTCGACGCGCTGAAAGATGCTAACATAAACATTGTGCTGTTTCAGGCCCGCACACGCGGCGTGGTGGCTTACGGGTCTGCCATAGAGTCTTATGACGAGGTGTGGAGCGGCAGACGTGGCGAGTCGCCGGGCTACGACCCGCTGGCATTCGCGGTGGAGGAGTGCCACAAACGCGGCATGGAGTGTCATGCCTGGGTGGTCGCGATACCGCCGGCAAGAGGCTACAGAGACCCCAACGACCCGTACACGGCACAATATGTGGCAGCCATCTGCGAGGAGATTACGCGCAACTATGACATAGACGGCATAAGCCTCGACTACATACGCTACAAGGACGGCGCAAACAAGGGCGTGCCTCATGCTCAGGCGTGCGGGAATATAACAAGGATTGTGCGTGAGGTGAACGAGCGCGTGAAGGGTCTGAAGCCGTGGGTTAAGCTGTCATGCTCGCCGATAGGGAAATATCGCGAGACAGTGAACCTCCACTCGAAATACACCGCCTTCGAGCGAGGGCAGAACGTGGAGCAGTGGACCTACGAGGGACTGATGGACATGGTGTTCCCCATGGCGTATTTCAGCGGCAAGGATTTTGACCCCTTCATACCGCAATGGCAGCAGATAGCCAACGGAAAGCTGATGGCGCCCGGGCTGGGCATATACTTCATGGACCCTCGCGAGGGCAGGCGCACCCTGGAGGTAACCGCCGAACAGATGAACCTGCTGCGCTACAATGCCGGCATGGGCTTTGCCTTCTTCCGCGCAGCCCATCTTATCAGCAACATAAAGGGCATCTATGACTTCACGAAACGCTTCTGCCCCTACCCCGCCCTCGTGCCATCCATAGACAGCAGCCGCCCGAAGCCCAAGACGCCCACAGGGGTCAAGGTGCAGCGCGGCAGCACATCCACGCGCATATCGTGGACGCCGCAGAGCGGATGCCTCATCAACATATATGCCAGCCGGCAGTGGCCAGTGGACATAAACAACGCCGCCAACCTCATAGCCGTGCGCGTGAGGGGCTCATTCATAGACATCCCCATCGGCGAGAAGATGCACTACGCCATAACAGCAACAGACAGATACGGAAACGAAAGCAATGAAATCAGTACGGCCAAAGAAAAACCTCGGACAGCATTTCCTGACAGATCTCGGAATAGCCAAAGCGATAGCGGACACCGTTGACGCCTGTCCGGACATACCCATACTCGAAGTGGGGCCCGGCATGGGCGTGATGACGCAGTACATCTACCCCAAGGGCAGGGAGTTCAAGGTGGTGGAGATAGACCGCGAGTCGGTGGCATACCTCAACGAGGCATTCCCGAAGCTGCGCGAGGGCATCATCTCCGCCGACTTCCTGAGGATGGACCTTGCGGAGGTGTTCGGCGGCAGGCACTTCGTGCTTACGGGCAACTACCCCTACGACATCAGCTCGCAGATATTCTTCAAGATGCTCGACAACAGGGACCTGATACCCTGCTGTACGGGCATGATACAGCATGAGGTGGCGCAACGCATAGCCGCCGCACCGGGCAGCAAGGCCTACGGCATACTCTCGGTGATGATACAGGCGTACTACGACGTGGAGTACCTCTTCATGGTTGACGAGCATGTGTTCAACCCGCCGCCAAAGGTGAAGAGCGCGGTCATACGCATGACACGCAACAGCACCGCCCATCTCGACTGCAACGAGAAGCTCTTCAAGACTCTCGTGAAAAGCCTCTTCGGGCAGCGCCGCAAGATGATACGCGTCTCCATAAAGCAGCTCTTCAGCGAGCCGCCCGCCCCCGATTTCTTCAACCACCCATTCATGACCAAACGCCCCGAACAGCTTACCATCCAGCAGTTTGTGGAACTGACGAATTACCTATGCGACTATATCCCCCAGCAAAAATAAACCTCGGGCTGAACATCGTCGGCAAGCGGCCCGACGGGTATCATGACCTTGAGACTGTGTTCTACCCGATAGACAGCGTGACGGACATCCTCGATGTGGACATCATCGAGGGCGAGAGCGGCACGGTAACGCTCACGCTCGACGGCAACGCCATAGACTGCGATGCGGAGAAGAACCTCGTGGTGAGGGCCTACCGACTGCTCAGCAACGACCACTCCCTGCCCGCAATGAGCATAAACCTCTGCAAGCGCACACCGATGCAGGCCGGCATGGGCGGAGGGTCGGCAGACGCGGCGTATATGCTGAAGGCTGTAAATGAGTTAGCCGAACTGCAGCTATCGGTAGAGCAGCTTGAGGCGTATGCGCTGAAGCTCGGTGCCGACGCGCCCTTCTTCATACAGTGCCGCCCGTGCTTCGCCACAGGTGTCGGCGAGAAGATGACACCGATATACATCGACCTGTCTGCCTACGACATACGCTTCGTGAAGCCCGCCGACATATCAGTCTCCACCGCCGACGCCTTCAGGAACATCCCCGTTGGCAAGCCCAGTCGCTCGTGCGAGGATATAGTGCTGCATGAGCCTGTGGAGAACTGGCGGCACCTGCTGAAGAACGATTTCGAGACAACGGTGTTCGCGAAATTCCCGCAACTGGAAGACATTAAACAGAGCTTCTATAATCAAGGTGCTGTCTATGCCACCATGACCGGTTCGGGCAGCGCGATAGTGGGAATATTCAGGAAATAAGGGAGTTATTCTTTAAGGGGAGTTAAAGAGGAGTTAATGGGGAGTTAAAGAGGAGTTAAAGGGACAAATGACTTATGCGCATGAAAGTAATGTCACTTTAACTACGCTTTAACTCCACTTTAACTCCACTTAAAGAATAACTCCACTTAAAGAATAACTCCACTTCACTACACATAAATACCCCCCCCATCACACCAGATATACACATAACCATGGCAACAGAACAACAAAACAATAAAGGCGGAAGAAAAGGCAATGTGAAGATTGCCGTGAACCCGGAGTTTGAACACCTGCAGCCGCAGGTGGTGGATATGGAGGTGAAGATTCTCGGCGCACTGATGTGCGACCAGGACGCCTTCTCCATGGTCAGCGACCGGCTGACAGCCGAGATGTTCTATGACCCGAGAAACCGCAAGATATTCGAGGCAATCTTCGCACTCAACATGAACCAGCGGCCCGTTGACCTCTCCACCGTCTCGGAGCAGCTGCGGCGTCAGGGCGACTACGACGAGATAGGCGGACTGGACTACATGCTGGAGATAGACAACGCTGTGGCTACGGCAGCGAATGTGGTGTATCATGTGCAGGTGCTGAACGAGAAGTTCCTCGCCCGCCAGCTGATAAGCTACTCTTCAACGATACAGACAAAGGCGTTTGACGCGACAAACGACGTGAACGAGGTGATGCAGGAGGCGGAGGCAAACCTCTTCGCACTGTCGCAGAAGAACAAGAAGTCCGACTTCGTGCAGGTAGCCCCCGTGGTGAAGCAGGCAATGGATCAGCTGTCGAAGGCATACGCAAACAAAGGGGGACTGACGGGTCTGCCCACAGGCTATGCCAAGCTCGACGACATGACAGCCGGATGGCAGGCGTCAGACCTCGTGATAATAGCCGCACGCCCGGCGATGGGAAAGACCGCCTTCGCATTGAGCATTGCGCGCAACCTCGCCGTTGACAACAAGATTCCCGTAGGCTTCTTCTCGCTGGAAATGAGCAACGTACAGCTCGTGAACCGCCTTATCTCAAACGTCTGTGAGATAGACAGCAAGAAGATACTCAACGGACAGCTCGACAACATGGAGTGGGCGCAGCTCGACAACAACCTCGGACGGTTGGCAGACGCGCCGATATACGTGGACGACACGCCCGGAATGTCTATCTTCGAGCTGAGGACAAAGGCGCGGAGAATGGTCAGGGAGAAGGGCGTGAAGATGATAATGGTGGACTATCTGCAGCTGATGAACGCCAACGGAGCGAAGTTCAACAGCCGCCAGGAAGAGGTCTCCACCATATCGCGCTCGCTGAAGGGACTGGCGAAAGAGCTGAACATTCCCGTAATTGCCCTCTCGCAGCTTAACCGCGATGTGGAAAAGCGCGACAACATTAAGGGCGGCGAAAAGACCATCGATTCGCATGTGCCGCAGATGAGCGACCTGCGCGAGTCGGGAGCGATAGAGCAAGACGCCGACATGATAATGTTCATCCACCGTCCGGAATATTACCGTATGTTTCAGGATAGTCATGGGCGCGACACCAGAGGCAAGGCACTGATAATCATCGCCAAGCACAGAAAGGGTGCCACCGGAGAAGTGGAGCTTGAATTTAAGGGTCAATACACCCGCTTCCAGGACCCGCAATCGCAGCCAGACTCACCACGCAACACGTTTGAGGGACTGGTGGTGGACTCGAAGGCGAACAGCATGAGAAGCGGCGACCCGGCAGACGAGGACGACCCTTTCAACAATGTTCCAATAGAAGATTTAATGTAAGGTGGGGGGTATTAATCGGAAGTTATTCTTTATTTTTAAGTGTAGTGAAGGGGAGTGGTAACTGAGGGGAGTGGAGTTAAAGAGGAGTTAAAGTGACATTACCTTTATGCGCATAAGTCATTTGTCACTTTAACTCCTCTTTAACTCCTCTTTACCTTCACTTTAACTCCACTTTCCCTTAACTCCCCCACCTTCCGATACATGGAAGTTCACATAACATCCGACAACATTTATGCACAGTTATGTGGCAAATAGTTGCAGAATAGCATTATTGTCTCTAAATTTGCCCGCGTTTTTTACGCATAATGTACACCCAACAACGATGAAAAAACTAAAACTGATATTCACTGTCCTGACCCTTTCTTTTTTTTCTGTCAGCACTTATGGTCAGGCAGTAACAGATAATCCCAGTTCCACACTCTCACCCTATTCCCAGCTCGGACTGGGTCTTCTCACCCAGCCTGGGGCAAGCATGACAGCCGGCATGGACGGTCTTGCCATCGGTGTGAAGAGCCACAACAACCCCAACCCCGTGAACCCCGCCAGCTATTCTGAGGTGGACTCGCTCGCCTTTATCTTCGACATCGGCGGTTCGGGCTCATTCACAAACTTTGCGCAGGGAGGAAAGAAGGTAAACGGCATCACGTTTGAACTGTCATACGTGGTGGCTCTCTTCCGAATCCTGAAAAACTTCGGCATGAGCATCGGTATCCAGCCTATGACACATGTGGGCTACGACTATACGGAGGCCGGCTATGTGTCTGCCGACAAGACCGTGGCATACAACACAACATACCACGCACGCCAGGGCGGACTGCAGAGATACTACCTCGGACTGGGATGGAAGCCAATCCCCTACCTCTCGGTCGGAGCAAACATAGCATACCTGCACGGCAGGATATACCGCAACATAGCACACTCCTACAGCGTAACCAGCATAAGGAGCTTCACGAAGAACTACGAGTCGTCCGTCAGCTCATACTACGCCGACTTCGGACTCCAGGCGCACATACCCGTCGGAAAGAAGTCGCAGATAACGCTGGGCGCCACATACGCCATGGGGCATAAAGTGAACTCAGACTACGACATAACCCTCACCACCCAAGGAAACTCCACCCTCACCACCGCATCCATAACCGCCATCGACACCCTGCACGCGAGTGACGTTTACTCCATACCACACACAATCGGCGTGGGCGCGAGCTTCTCCATGGGCACACAGCTCATCGTGGGCGCCGACTTCTCTCTGCAGAAATGGGCAAATCTGCAATACCCCATACTAAAGGAGGAGAACGGGGAGACAGCTCTGGTAATGGCTGACAACTACTACCGCGACCGTCAGAAATACACCATCGGCGCACAATACTGCCGGAATGAGATGGGGCGCGACTTCATTGACCGCATACGCTGGCGCGCCGGAGCATCGTATGCCACACCTTACTACAACATCGGCAACGACAAGGGCCCCACAGAGCTGAGCATAAGCGTAGGCGCGGGCATACCAATCATCAACGGCTACAACAACCGCTCCATCGTGGACGTGGCATTCCAGTATATGAGGAGAAACGCAACGGGCTACATCACAGAGAACGCCTTCTGCCTGAAGCTGGGCTTCACGTTCAACGAGAAATGGTTCATGAAGTGGAAGGTGAAGTAAACCCATTTACGATTTAACCATTTACTATTTAGCTGTTTCTAAGCATTTGATTATTGGACTATTCAGATATTTTCCGAGAGCAATGAAACCCTGTAATTGCCAAATAGTAAATTACCAAATGTGTTCCAATGGTTAAATTGTAAATGGTCCGACAGTAAATGAAGAAGCTTCCCTTCATATTGGTTTTTCTGGTGCTTTTCATGGCGTGTGAGAAGCAGGCAGACCACTCGGCAGCAGCAGTAAACGACAAGGACTCCGCCTCCATGATGGTGAGCTGGGGCATAAACACCCTTATCTCCGACTCCGGCGTCATACGCTATCGCATGGTAACGGAGAGATGGGAGGTGAACACAGTGAAGAATCCCACCTTCTGGTATTTTGACAAGGGACTCTTCCTCGAACAATTCGACGAGAAATTCAAGGTGCAGGCATTCATCGAGTGCGACACGGCATGGTATTTCGACCAGCAAAAACTGTGGGAACTGCGCGGAAACGTGAAGATACGCACCACCGACGGCACACGCTTCGCCAGCGAAGAGCTCTACTGGAACCAGCTGACACGGAAGATCTACAGCAACAAGTACTCCTGGCTCAAGACCCCCGAATACGAGATGGAAGGCACATACTTCGAAAGCGACGAGCCGGACAACTTCGGCAGACTGAACCACTACAAGATAGACAACTCGAAAGGCTTCTTCCGCTCGTCGGACGTACACAACTCCAAGAACGACACCATAAGCCAGCAGCCCGACAGCATAAAGAAGAAGAACTACCGCACACCGCTGGCACCGCGACGCGACAACAGTGCGGCATTCGCGCAGCCGGACACGGCGCAAAAGAAATAGCACCACACAGGCTGCCGCACCACACAGAAACATAATTACCCGAACAAGTGTTAATCGTAGCAATACTACTCTCCCTCATATTCTCCGGCTTCTTCTCAGGCATGGAGATAGCCTTCGTCTCGTGCAACCGTATGCAGATGGAGATGGAACTGAAGAAGGGAGGACTGGCAGCACGGCCGCTGACCGTGTTCTTCAACAACCCCAACACCTTTGTATCGACAATGCTTGTCGGAAACAACATTGTCCTTATCGTTTACGGCATCCTCTTCGCCAAGCTTTTCGACTCAACCATCTTCGCAGGACTGGCAGCGGACAACCCTGCCCTCGTGGTAACGCTCGACACCATTCTCTCCACATTCATCGTGCT
>JABUUG010000122.1:15335-22488 GCA_021443285.1 Bacteroidaceae bacterium | reverse complement strand
CCTTTAACCTTAACCTTAACCCCACACCCTAACCTTCTTAATTTACAAATGCCATGAAAAAACTTTTGCGGCCAATACTGCTTTTGTTGGCTATGACAGCACCTCTTTTACACACTTTTGCAAAAGACCACAACAACATAACAACTACCACCCCATCGGCAAACAGCTTCGTCCTGATAGAAAAAGGCAAGCCCCTTGACATCGTAATCGACAAGAACGACGAGCGCGGCATCTCCATTGCAGCGAACAACCTCGCTGAGGATTTCATGCGCGTCTGCGGAACAAAGGCGCAGGTGAAGCACGACCTCCCGGATGGCAGGAAGATTATCGCGGGCACTGTGGGCAGCCAGCTCATGAAGCAGATTGCCAAGAAATGCAAGCTGAACACCAAAAACCTCACAGGCAAGACAGAGAAATACCTCATCACCTTCTCGGATGCGGATAACGCGATGATTATCATCGGTTCAGACAGACGTGGAGTAATCTACGGCATCTATGAGATTTCCGAGCAGATAGGCGTTTCTCCGTGGTATTATTGGGCCGATGTGCCGGTAAACAAGGTGCAGGACATCTCGATTAACAAGGGCGAATACACCGCCGGCGAGCCCGCCGTTCGCTACCGCGGCATCTTCCTCAACGACGAGGCGCCATGCCTTACCACATGGGTGAAGAACACTTTCGGCACCAACTACGGCGGCCATGACTTCTACGCAAAGGTGTTCGAGCTCATCCTCCGCCTCAGGGGCAACTTCCTTTGGCCGGCAATGTGGAACTGGTCGTTCTATGCCGACGACGACCAGAACAGCAAGACCGCCGACGAGATGGGCGTTATCATGGGCACATCACACCACGAGCCTATGGCGCGCAACCACCAGGAATGGGCAAGAAAGAGAAAGGAATACGGGGCATGGGACTACAACACCAACTCCAAAGTGCTCGACCAGTTCTTCTCGGAGGGTATGCGTCGCGCCAAGAACACAGAAGACCTCATCACCATCGGTATGCGTGGCGATGGCGATGCGCCTCTCGGTGGCAAGGAAGGCCATGACGACGAGTTTGTTGCACAGGACAAGCTCATCATGAAGCAACTCGAAAACGTGATTGCCGCACAGCGTAACATCATAAAGAAGGAGACAGGAAAGCCCGCAGAGCAGCGTCCGCAGGTATGGGCTCTCTACAAGGAGGTGCAGAAATACTATGAACTCGGACTGAAAGTGCCGTCAGACGTAACGATTCTCCTCTCCGACGACAACTGGGGCGATGTGCGCAAACTGCCTACAAAGCAGGAACTCGCAAGCCGCAAGGGTGGCTTCGGAATGTATTACCATGTGGACTATGTCGGTGCGCCACGCAACTCCAAGTGGCTGAATGTTACTCCGATACAGAACCTATGGGAGCAGATGACACTCACATACAACTATGGGGTAAACAAGCTCTGGGTGCTTAATGTGGGCGACCTCAAGCCTATGGAATACCCCATAACGCTCTTCCTCGACCTTGCATGGAATCCGCAGAAATACGACACTCCTGCCAAGCTCATGCAGCACCCATCAGACTTCTGCAAGGCTGCGTTTGGCGAGAGCGAGGCGGCAGAGGCGGCAAACATACTGAACCTATACAGCAAATACAACGGCCGCAGCACAGCGGAGATGCTTGACGCCAGCACATACAACCTTGAGTCGGGCGAATGGAAGCAGGTACGCGACGAATATGCAGCTCTTGAGACAGAGGCCCTGCGCCAGTATATGCGCCTTCCCGACTGCGCCAAGGATGCCTACCAGCAGATTATCCTCTATCCAGTACAGGCGATGGCAACCATCTACGACCTCTACTACTCACAGGCTATGAACCACAAGCTCTACAAGGAGGGCAACCCGCAGTGCAACATCTGGGCAGACCGCACACAGAAGGCATTCGACCGCGACGCAGCACTCCAGAAGGACTTCAACGAGAAGATGGCTGGCGGCAAATGGAACGGCATGATGATACAGAAGCACATCGGCTACACGACATGGAACGACAACTTCCCGCACGACATGATGCCGAAGGTGTTCCGCATGAATGCAGAAGAAGTGCAGACAGCCAACGGCGGATATTCCTTCGCCCTTGACGACAGAGGATACACCAGTATTGAGGCGGAGCACTACCACACCGCCCGCACCACCGCTGCCACACAGTGGATGGTGATACCCGATATGGGCCGCACACTCTCTGCCATAGCACTATGGCCATACACCGAAGAACCAGCAGGGGCATCGCTCAGCTACAGGCTGCAATTGCCGGCAAACACTTCTTCAGTCAAGGTGCACGTCATCGTGAAGTCAACCCTTGCCTTCCGCAATCCAGAAGGCCACAAATACACAGTGGCAATAGACGGTGGCAAGGCAGAGGAGGTGAACTACAACGGCAACCTCAACGAGAAGCCGGAGAACTGCTATTCTATCTATTACCCCACAGTGGCACGCCGTGTTGTGGAGAGCGTGGTTACCCTGCCTGTAAGCAACACCAGTGGCAATTTCCACACACTAACCCTTTCTCCGTTAGACCCGGCAGTGGTGTTCGAGAAGATTGTGGTTGACTACGGCGGCTACACCGACCAGTTCCTCTTCGGCACAGAGAGCGTAAATTCGAGGAAGTAAGGGGAAGCCATGCGGACTGATCCAGCGCAATAGCGCTGGACACAGTGGCGCAAGAGACGCAAGTGCGCAAAAAACACAGTGGCGCAAGAGACGCAGAAAGGCGGATGTCATTTGGTTTTGACATCCGCCTTTTTAGCGTTTTATGGTTTTTCCGGCTAACCAGTCATCCGGTTAGCCGGCCCATTATTATACAGCGAAAGGATTCTCGCCTGGGTAGAGCTGTCCTGCTGGGAGAGGAGTGTTGATGTCCTCTACGCCGAGCATACGGAGCACCTCGAAGAGAATCTTGCCAACCTTCTTGAATGCGTAAGCACCGTGGTGTGGGAAGCGCTTGCCGATGAGCACGTGGCGATAGAAGCGGGCGAAGCCTGGGATACCTGCGATACCGATGCCACCGAATGAGCATGGGTCGATGTCGAGGAACTTACCCTCTGCGATGTAGCTGACAAGCTTGGCGTCAGAGTTAGACTGCAGGCGGAACATTGTTGTCTCGCTTGGCTTGATCTGACCTTCAAGAGTACCCTTAGTGATGTCCTCACCCATGAGGCGGGCCTGGATGAGCTGATACTTAATCTTGCAAGACTTCATGCAGCTTGTGCAGGTGTTACCGCAGTGGAAGCCCATGTAGAGGTCCTTCTTGCAAGCGCCGCCGAGGTCTGCGCCCTCTGGGATAACGTCGTCTGGCACTGAGTTGTTGATGTCGAGCAGTGTGGCCGGCATTTCTGTAACACACTCTGCGATATACTCAGAGAGTGCGCCGTAGAGGTCAACCTCGCAAGCTACTGGTATGCCGCGCTGTGTCAGGCGTGAATTCACGTAGCAAGGCTCAAACTTGAACACCGGCTGGAATGCAGGCCAGCACTTGTTAGCGAATACTGCATACTTTGATGCACCCTTCTGGTTCTCGTACCAGTCCATGAGGGCAAGCTCGAACTGTGCGATGTGTGGCAGAATCTCCGGGTATGTGTTGCGCTCCATGCCGAGCTCCTGTGCCATATCCTTTGCGATAGCCTCTATCTCAGATGTGCGTGAAGCCATCTTGTCGAACTGCACCTTCATGTCGAGCTCAGAGTTCTCCTGAACTTCGATGCCGAGGTCGTACATTGGCTGTATAGGAGCGTTGCAGGCGAGGAAGTCCCATGGACGTGGGCCGAAGCCGATAACCTTCAGGTTTCTTACGCCGATGACAGCGCGTGCGATGTTGCGGAAGTCAGACAGCTCGGCAACAGCCTCTTCAGGTGTTACGTTTGGATACTCAGGGATGTAAACCTTCAGGCGGCGAAGGCCTACGCTATACGAGAAGTTAAGCACACCGCAGAGAGCGTCGCCACGGTCAGAGGCGAGGTTCTTCTTGCCCTCTTCCTTAGCAGCGAGCACCATTGCAGGGCCCTGGAACTTCTGTACAAAGAGAGTTGTAGGACCCTCCGGACCGAAGTTGCCGAGGAACATACATACGGCGTTAATCTCATTGCTCTTTGCCCAGTCGAGAGCCTTCATTGAGTCAACATCGTTCTCGATGACTACAGGGCATTCATACACTTCAGGAAGGGCAGCTTTGCGCACTTCCTCCATCAAGGCTGCAAGGCGAGCCTTGGTGAGAGATGCTGGGAAACAGTCGCGGCTGACACCGACGATACCCAGCTTTACAGTAGGTTGATTAATCATGGTTTAATAATAAAAGTAAAAAAATAATAGTTACATTGCGTAATGAGGTGTAAATAAACGCATTATTCTCCAAACGCAGACGGACAGGCACAGGGAATATGCCAAAAGGTTGATATAAGGCAACACAAATGGTTATTCTCTATAATGGAAGTTAAAGGAGTTAAGGGAGTTAAAGGAGTTAAAGACGCATGCCCTATGCTATGATAATTTCTTGAACAAAGAGCCATACAGTCTAATGTCCTTAACTCCTTTAACTCCTTTAACTCCCTTAACTCCTTTAACTCCTTTAACTCCCTTANCTCCCTTAACTCCCTTAACTCCTTTAACTCCTTTAACTCCCTTAACTCCTTTAACTCCTGAATAATATCACTCCTCCGCCTCCACGAAGTCAAGCTGCCGCTGGTCCACATCTGCCCTTGCCACACGTATGCGGATGGGGTCGCCCAGCTGGTAACGGTTGTGGCGGCGGCGTCCCACCATGCAGTAGTTTCTCTCGTCAAACTCGTAGTAGTCGCCCTCGAGGTCGTGTACGGAGATGAAGCCTTCGCAATGGTTCTCGTCAATCTCGCAGTAGAGGCCATGGGATGTGATGCCGGAGATGTGCGCGTCGTACTCCTCGCCGACATATTCCGCCATGAACTCCACCATCTTGTATTTTATGCTGTCTCGCTCCGCCTGTGCGGCTATCTGCTCCATAGTGCTTGAGTGCTCGCAGAGGTCCTCGTACTTGTTCTCGTTGGCAGACCGCCCGCCTTCCTGATAGCGCGTCATAAGGCGGTGAACCATAGTGTCGGGATAGCGGCGTATGGGCGAGGTGAAGTGGGTGTAGTACTGGAATGCCAGTCCGTAGTGGCCTATGTTATGCACGCTGTACTTAGCCTTCATCATGGCGCGCAGGGCGAGCGTCTCAATAAGCTTCTGCTCAGGCTTGCCGTTCACGTCGTCCATCAGATTGTTGAATGCGCGCGATGTCTCGCCCTTCGTGCCGCCGCTCTTCATCTTGTAGCCGAAGCGGCGGATGAACGAGCTGAGTATCTCCAGCTTCTCCGGGTCGGGCGAGTCGTGTATGCGGTAAGGCAGCGTCTTCGCCTTGGTCTTCTGCTTCGTGCCGGAGTCCCTGTCCTGGTCTTTGTGTTCAGCGCCAATCATCTCCGCCACAGTGCGGTTGGCGAGCAGCATGAACTCCTCGATGAGCTGGTTGGCGTCGAGCGACTTCTTGTAGTAGCATCTTACGGGCTTGCCATCCTCGTCGATGTCGAAGCGCAGCTCCTCGCGGTCGAACTTCACTGCACCGTTCTTAAAACGCTTCTCGCGCAGTTTCTTTGCGAGGAAGTCAAGCACCAGACACTCCCAGCGGAAGTCGTTCTCCTTGCCGCAGAACTCCTCGTTCAGCACCTCGTTGTAGGGGTAGTAGTCCTCTATCTGCTGCGGGTCTTTGCCGTTTGCCTTCTTGTATGCGAGCTTGCGGTTGAACTTCTCCGCATCAATCTTTGTCTGCACCTCCTCGTAGCAGAAGCGGCGGTCGCTCTTTATCACCGTGTGTACAAGACGCCATTTCTTCACCTCTCCCTTTTCGTTCATGTTGAACACACAGGAGTATGTCAGCTTCTCCTCGTCGGGCCGGAGCGAACAGATGAAGTTAGACAGCCGCTCCGGGAGCATCGGTATGGTGCGGTCAACGAGATAGACACTCGTGGCACGCTTCTGCGCCTCGCGGTCGATGATGCTGCCCTCCTTAACGTAGTGCGACACATCGGCAATATGCACGCCCACCTCCCAGAGGTTGTCCTTCAGCTTCTTTATGGAGAGAGCATCGTCGAAGTCCTTCGCGTCGTGGGGGTCGATGGTGAAGGTGGTGGTCTCGCGGAAGTCCTCGCGGCGGTCTATCTCTTCCTGCGTTATCTCCGCCGGTATCTCGTTGGCAGCCTTCTCCACCGCAGCGGGGTACTTGTACGGCAGGTTGTACTTCACGAGTATGGCGTGCATCTCCGCATTGTTCTCGCCCTGCTTGCCGAGAATGTCTATCACCTCGCCCTTCACGTGGTATCTGTCCTCTGTGGGCCATTCTGTTATTCTCACCACAGCCTTGTCGCCCGTTACTCCCTTCTTCAACTTGCTTTTCGGTATTAAGATGTCGTGTATTATCGTGCTGCCGTCCACTTTCAGGAAGGCGATGTCCTTCTCCACCCGGAGCGTTCCCGCAAACTGCTCGCAGGCACGCTCTATGATTTCCGTCACTATAGCCTCTCGCGTGTGGTTCCTCTTGCGCGCCAAGTACGCCACCTTCACCTTGTCGCCGTTGAGGGCGAACATGGAGTTACGCTCCGTTACGAGCACCGGCTTGCCGCCCTCGTCCGGCTGGAAGCTGTTCCGTCCGTTGCCTCGGCGTATGAAGGTGCCTGTCTGCACCTGCTCCTTCCTGTTCAGCTTGAAGCTGCCGGCGGCGGTTCGCGAGATGTAGTCGTCCCACTCCATCTCCTCCAGCACCTGCATGGCAATCATCTTTTTCGGGTGCTTGTCTAAATGCAGCAGCTTGAAAATCTGCTTCAGCGTGAAGTTCTTCTCCGGCTCGCTGCTGAACATCTGCACCAGTGCTTCCGACACTCTTGCAATGGAGGCTCTTTCGCCCCCTCCCTTAGTCTTTTTTCCCATAGTGTAAATGATTGATTATTATGCCTGCAAAATTACGGTTAAGCGAGTGCAATCAAGCTTGCTTGAATTGCCGAGCGGCAGTAATTTCGCCGCATTCTATTCGGCAAAATTACGGTTAAGCGAGTGCAATCAAGCTTGCTTGAATTCTTTCAGTCGCTTCGCTTTGTGAAAGCGTCCAAAGGCCGAGCGGCCGAGCG
>JABUUG010000122.1:12307-15322 GCA_021443285.1 Bacteroidaceae bacterium | reverse complement strand
ATTCTATGCGTGCAAAATTAAAGAAAAGGCTTTTTAAATAAAAAAGTTTTACGGCAGATGTGCCGGATTTTTTTCCTTTTGGCAATGGTAAGCCCATAATATATATGAGTAAAATGGGGCGGCACGGGCAAAAACGCGCAGAGGCATAGCGCCGTTTCGCATTTTTTTTGGCAACTTTGTCGCCGAAATAATGTCACGAAGAACTTTTCCTCCAATACTCAAAAATGGCAAATAAAGACGGCGCACTGACGCCAATGATGAAACAATACTTCGACCTTAAGGCAAAACACCCCGATGCGCTGCTGCTCTTCCGCTGCGGCGATTTCTATGAAGCATACCACGGCGATGCAGAAGAGGCTGCAAGAGTGCTGGGCATAACACTTACCCACCGTTCCAGTGTCGGTTCACAACAGGGCACCGCAATGGCGGGTTTCCCTTTTCATGCACTCGACAACTATCTGCCCAAGCTAATCCGTGCAGGCAAGCGGGTGGCAATATGCGACCAGCTCGAAGACCCCAAGACCACCAACAAGCTCGTGAAGCGCGGCATCACTGAGCTCGTAACGCCCGGCGTAACCACCAACGACAATGTGCTCAGCTTCAAGGAGAACAACTTCGTGTGCAGCGTTGTCATGCCCGCTGTAGGCACACAGGGCATCGCCTTCCTCGACCTCTCTACGGGCGAGTTCTTCTGCGGAGAGGGCGACAGGGACTATATCGACAAGCTCATCGTGAAGTTCCAGCCCAAGGAGATAATCTTTGAGCAGGGCCAGCGCCACATCTTCGAGGAGATGTACGGCACGAAATACTACACCTACGAGACTGCCGACTGGTATTTCACCTACCAGACCTGCCGCGAGAAGCTCCTCCGCCATTTCAACGTCAGCTCACTAAAGGGCTTCGGCATCGACCGGCTGGAGAAGGCTGTCAGCGCCGCCGGCTCCATACTGCAATACCTTGAGCAGACGCAGCACATCAACAACCAGCACATCACGAGCATCTCGCGCATCGACGAGAGCAAGTATGTGCGCCTCGACAAGTTCACCATACGTTCCCTCGAACTGCTCGGCTCCATGCAGGACGACGGCAAGTCGCTCCTCGACGTCATCGACCGCACCATCTCGCCGATGGGCGCGCGACTGCTCCGCCGCTGGATAGTGTTCCCCCTCATGGAGAAAGACCGCATCGACGAGCGTCTCGACATCGTGGAATACTTCTTCCGCCAGCCCGACTACCGCCAGCTCCTAAGCGAACAGCTCCACCGCGTGGGCGATATGGAGCGCATCGTCAGCAAGGTGGCGACACAGCGCATAGGCCCGCGCGACATGGTGCAGCTGAAGATTTCCCTGCAAGCGGTGAAGATTATACGCAACGCCTGCCTATACGCCGACAACGACATGCTGAAGAAGGTGGGCGAAAGCCTCGACGACTGCGAGCAGCTCGCCGACAGCATAGCGCAGAAAATCACCGACACTCCCCCACTCCTCACCAGCAAGGGCGACTTCATACGCGACGGTGTGGACGCTGAGCTCGACGAGCTGCGCCGCATAGCCTTCAGCGGAAAAGACTACCTCCTCGAACTGCAGCAGCGCGAGATAGAGGCTACGGGCATCAGCAGCCTGAAGATTGGCTTCAACAATGTGTTCGGATATTACCTTGAGGTGCGCAACACGTTCAAGGACCAGGTGCCGGAGACATGGATACGCAAGCAGACTCTCGTGCAGGCGGAGCGATACATCACGCAGGAACTGAAGGAGTATGAGGAGAAGATTATGGGTGCGGAAGACCGCATAGCAATCATCGAAAACCGCATATTCGCCGAACTGGTGGAGGAGGCGTTCAAGTATATCAGCAAGGTGCAGACCAACGCCGCACTGCTCGCCCAGCTCGACTGCCTCCACTCCTTCGCCGAAGCGTCGGAAGAAAACCGCTATGTGCGCCCGGTGATTACCGACACCGATGTGCTCGACATAAAGAACGGCCGCCATCCCGTCATCGAGAAGGAGCTGCCCGTCGGCGAGGCGTACATCCCCAACAACGTGTATCTCGACACCGAGAAACAGCAGATAATCATCATCACCGGCCCCAACATGGCTGGTAAGTCGGCACTCCTCCGCCAGACAGCCCTCATCACGCTCATGGCGCAGATAGGCTGCTTCGTGCCATGCGACGCAGCGAGCATCGGCATCGTAGACAAGATATTCACCCGCGTGGGAGCATCAGACAACATCTCCGTCGGCGAATCGACCTTCATGGTGGAGATGACGGAGGCGGCAAACATACTCAACAGCACCACCAACCGCTCACTCGTGCTCTTCGATGAGTTAGGCAGAGGCACATCCACCTACGACGGCATATCCATCGCGTGGAGCATCGTGGAGTATCTCCATGAGCAGAAGAACCGCAATGCGCGCACGCTCTTCGCCACACACTACCATGAGCTGAACGAGATGGAGAAGCACTTCAAGCGCATAAAGAACTACAACGTCTCCGTCAAGGAGGTAGATAACAAGGTAATCTTCCTGCGCCGCCTTGAGCGCGGAGGCTCCGAGCACAGTTTCGGTATCCATGTGGCGCAGATGGCGGGTATGCCGAAGACAGTCGTAAAGCGGGCGGAGAATGTGCTGAAGCAGTTGGAGAGCGACAAGAAAGCCGTATCGCCCGACACACGCAACCTCCAGTCGCAGGGCAATATGCAGCTCAGCTTCTTCCAACTCGACGACCCTGTGCTGTCACAGGTGCGCGACGAAATCCTCAACCTCGACATAAACAACCTCTCGCCCCTTGAGGCTCTCAACAAGCTGAACGACATAAAGAAGATTGTCAGGGGGAAGTAGCCTTTTCTTGCCCCGGCAAGCGGCAAAGCCGAGTCCTATCGGACTATTTACGGCAATGAAACGGTAACAAATTGCTACCAGTTGAAACCAAACAGAGGCTCTTCCGCATAAAGTTCAGAGCTATATATGCCACTTACGCCAGTACTTGGGCATGAATTACTCCAGTACTTGGCATGGA
>JABUUG010000122.1:6389-10653 GCA_021443285.1 Bacteroidaceae bacterium | reverse complement strand
ACATTTGAACACAAACTACGCAGGTAATGTCTTTAACTCCTTTAACTCCCTTAACTCCTCTTTAACTCCACTTCCCTTTAACTCCTCTTTAACTCCACCTATTATGCTCAGCACCCTGACAAGCATCGCCACAACAACGAGGATGTAGCCCTCGGCATAGTCCTGAACCGTCATGCCGCATACGGACAGCAGCAGGCATAAGGCGTAAAATTTGCAGAAGAGGGGACGCTTCCTGCGCCGCAGTTCGGGCAGAAGACGCCAGAGGAAGAATGCTATCAAGGGGTTGAAACCGAGTATCTGGAGATTCAGGCTCACCGTCGGATGCTCTGAGAAGACCATGACAAAGAGAACAAGTCCGAGAATGCCGCAGATGCCGAACAGCACCGCGTCCATTATCCAGAAGTTCCTGCCCTTCATACGCTCATAAACAGTGGCTGCAACTATAACAAAAAGCAGCAGCAGTGCGCACTCTCTCGGCGATAGAGGGAACTCCTGGGCGTATGTGGCATTGTCCCCCAGCAGCCATTTCGTGGAGACCACCACAGGCCTCCTGTTGCCATCCTTATCAACAAACTGCGCCTGTGCGAAGTCGCGCATGAGGTTGTCGGGGAGGAACTGCTGGTCGGCGCGCGTCGTCTGGCGGTCGGCATTCACGCCGAGCAGAAGGTCGCTGCCCATTCTCGCCCAAGGCTTCTGCGCATTATGCTGGTGGATTAGGTCGCGGAACGAAATCGTGCTGTCCACCACATTATTATATATAATGCGGTCGGGGATGTTGTCCAGGATGATGTTCCGCGGACGTGTGGCGCAGTTGTCATAGAAGAAGTTGTAGCGGTACATGCAGTTTTGCGGCAGACTGTTTATCACAACCGCCTGTAAAACAGCCTCTTTCTCCTCAGCAGTGAGGTTGAGTTCCTGCTGCAGGACGCTTGCACCACGCGAGGAGAACTCGCGCATAAAGTAGTCGAAAGAGACTATCCCCATGAGATAGTCGCACTTGCCAAAAACAAAACGGAGGACAAAAAACGGCTGCTGGAAGTCGAACAGCCCGTAGTTGACCGCCCAATCCTGCCCCGAGGCCCTGTCCTCTATGCGCAGGGCGGAATGTCCGTAGAGCGTCCACACCTCATCGTATGCGCCACAGGTGAGCAGGGAGATATGCACAGAGTCGTAGTTCACTGGCTGCTGACCGCCGTCCCCAGCTTTCTCCACGTTCTCTACACTCTTTACACTGTCAGCCGTTTGTTCCTGCCCGAAACAGGCAAGAACAGACAGCAGGAATATGAAAAGGAGGGTCTTTCTCATGAAAAAATATGATAGAAGAAGCCTACAACGGCTGCTCCGACGGCTATGTGCCATAGCCAGTGCAGCACATAGACTGCTATCAGGAGATACAGCACCCACTTGTGCTTGTAGCGTTTATGCTCCTCGTCGTAGAACTTGTCCTTCAGCCACTGCTGTATCTTTCCGAACCAGCAGAGGCAGAATATATGCGGATACTTCATCGTCGTCTCTCTTTCTTTATCAAAGAACTTTGGGGGGTCAATAAATTAAAGAGCTTTGGGGTCAATAAATTATACTTATTGAACTTATTTTTATAAGTGAGATAAGTCAGATTTATTGATAAAACCACTTTTGAGACCTATAGGGAATAGGTCAGATTTATTGATAAAACTTCTTTTGAAGCCTACACTGACAGTCTTATTCCTTGATATTTGGTTTCTCCAGTCCGTAGCCCTTCTTCTTGTCCTCTATAATCAGAAGGATAGAGATGATGATTGCCACAACGCCGAAGCCCGCGAATATGGTCATTGTCTCCGTATAGTCGATGATGCCGTTGGCGTCGGTGTTCTTGTCGTTCACATTGCCTATCCACATCGGAACCATCGAAAGACCGATGTTCTGGATGTAGAATATGAGTGCGTAGGCAGTGCCGAGCAGCTTCATCGGGATAATCTTCGGCACGGAAGGCCACATGGCGGAAGGCACGAGTCCGAAGGAAATGCCGAGGACAACCATTGCGATGACAGCCAGGGCCACACTTTGCATTGGCAATGAGAACATGACATGCACGCAAGTGAGCAACACAGAACCGATGAGCATCAGCGTGGCGCCCTTGCCATACTTGTCGTATATGCCGCCGAAGAACGGCGTGAGGAATATAGTGCCGAAAGGAAGCATTGCAGGGATTAGTCCCGCGAGGTTCTGGTCGACGCCATACTTCATCTCCATCAGCTTTGTGGCGAACTTAAGGAACGGGAACACTCCGGCGTAGAACATCAGGCATAGGAAGGCTATGTACCAGAAGCCCCTGTTGCAGAAGAGCAGCCTGAGGTCGGCAATCCTGAAGCCTTCCTCCTCGTCGCTTTCCTCGTCAGACTGCGCCACCGAGGCATCCTCCTTCTTGTCCATGAAGCAATACACTATGAACGAAACCATGCCGATGCACAGCAACGCCGCACCCAACGCCACTGGCGCAGACACACCGCCGAAGGCTCTTGCGATAGGCAGCGATGCGCCCAATGCCACGGCAGTACCTATACGGGCGAGAGCCACCTGAAGTCCG
This sequence comes from Bacteroidaceae bacterium, assembly GCA_021443285.1. GTDB lineage: Bacteria > Bacteroidota > Bacteroidia > Bacteroidales > Bacteroidaceae > Prevotella. The sequence continues at coordinate 8,087 of JABUUG010000122.1, read as the reverse complement.
AGGGCAAGGGCAAGCTCATGACCTGTGAACCACTTCACGATGACCTTGCTGACAGTGATGCCGGCAATCTCTGCGCCCACACCGTAGATGGCAAAACCGAGGCTGGCCACCACCACCTGCATCTGGCATTCTCCGCCAAAAGGCACCCACATGCTGCCTTCGAAATCCCCTTGCAGGGCGTACCACTTGATGAATGCTCCGCAGAACATCAGTCCGGTGCTCATCAGACCTGTGAAGCGTATGCCGAACTTGTCGAGGAAGATTCCGCCGAAGAAAAGCAGCAGCAGATATACATTCATAAGGCCGTAGGCACCGGAGAAGAACCCGTATTCGGAAGAAGTCCATCCGAGTCCCATGCCGTTTTCTGCCTCCGAAGCGGCAGTGAGAAGCGGTTCGAGCGGCGACATCACGTCGGTAAAGAAGTACGCGAACATCATTGTGAGCGACACAATGATAAGGGCAGTCCATCTAGCAGCCCTGTTTTCTGATAGTTTCATATAGTTGTTTTCTTTATTTCCATCCGTTACGTTTCTGTTTCTGCATTTCCTCAGCCTGCTTCTGAAGCTCTGCAAGTCGCTGTGCCATGCCGCTCATCTTCTTCGGGTTTGCCTTGATTTCCTCGCGGCGTTTCTCCAGTTTGGCGAGCAGCTTCTCGTCGTTGGTGGTCTTGCGCAGAGTCCACATTATGGCTGCCGAGAAGAAGAGGGAGATGAAGTAGTAGAAGTTCAGGCCCGACGAGTAGTCGTTGAACATGAAGAAGAACATCAGCGGCATTATCATCATCATCCACTGCATCATCTTCATCTGCTCTGCCTGCTGTCCCACCATCTGGTCGCGCTGCTGGCGCATGGTCATCCACGAGTATGCGAGGTTGCCGAAGCAGAAGAGTATGCAGGTGAGCGACAGGTGGTCGCCGATGAGCCAGACGTTTGTGCCCCACTCTATTATCGGGTCGTATGTAGAGAGGTCGTCAATCCAGAGGAAGCTCTCGCGGCGCAGCTGTATGGCGTTAGGCACGAAGTTGAACATCGCAATCCAGATAGGCATCTGTATGAGCATCGGCAGGCAGCCTGACAGCGGGCTGACACCATACTGCGAGTACATCTGCATCATAGCCTGCTGCTTCATCAGCGCGTCTTCGGGCTTGTCATACTGCTTTGTGGCAGCGTCGAGTTTCGGTTTCAGCACGCGCATCTTTGCCGACGACATGTAGCTCTTCTTCACCATCGGGAAGGTTATCACTTTCAGCAGAAGGGTGATGAGTATGATTACCACGCCCATCGGTATGCCGAAGGCTGTCAGCCAGTCGAAGACATATATTGTAAACCAGCGGTTTATGTATCTGAACAGCGGCCATCCGAGATATACAAGCCTCTCCAGCTCAAGGTCTTTGCCGAACTTGCTTGTCTCCTGCACATCCTGCAGCAGGCGGAAGTTGTTGGGGCCGTAGTAGAACTCCAGCTCTGTAGGCTGCACGCCCGTAGGGTCGAAGCCGGTCTTCAGCTTTGCCTCGTAGTTCTTCAGGTAGTTGCTGCCCTTCTGGTCGTTTACAGAAGAGTACAGACCGTCGTTGCCGAAATCGCCCTTTGCTATCATCACAGCCGAGAAGAACTGGTTCTTGAATGCCACCCAATCCACCTTCTCGTCCTCATCGTCCTGCTTCTCATCGACATAGTCCGATGTCTCTGTCAGGTAGTC
>JABUUG010000122.1:2113-4848 GCA_021443285.1 Bacteroidaceae bacterium | reverse complement strand
TGCAACTTCGAGATGGAGAGCTCCGCCGTCGCCGGACTCGCAGCCCTTCTCGGCCATAAGGCAATGACCTGCTGCATGGTTATAGCCAACAGGTGGGCGAAGGAGATGAACACTGAATACAAGAACTCCATAGAAGACCTCATCGAGAAAGTGCTCGACAGAATCTAAGCCCCACAAAGGCCATAGATTTCGCCCTAAAGCTTACACTTTGCTTGACTTTTGTCGCGCGATGTTTCTTTTTGAGCAACAATCACGTCTTGATATTAAACAATTTAATAAATTTGTGGCGTTTTTAAGGCATCAGAAAAACACCGGTAACTGTGAAAAGACACGACACATTGATATTGTTCTTCATCTTCGCCATCAGCCTTGTTACGTTCTGCCATATAGGCTTCGCTGATGGCTCAAAGAAGTACAACAATCGATATAACATACATCCCGAACTTTACGAAATGTGGGAGCGCGGATCCAAGCATGCCAACAAGCACTGGACTCTCGCACTTTCCGACTCCATGGCGCGCAGGGCAGACGAACTTGGAGACAAGAAGGCGCACTGCATCGCACTGCTGTTGCCCATAAACTACTACGAGAAATACATCCCGAAGCAATACGCCGACTCCTTAAGGATGGCATGCGACAAATGCTTCGACTATTCCATAAAAACCGACTTCAAGCAGTATGCCTTCTATGCAAGACACAAACTGATAGTCTATCTGAGCAACAACAATTTCAGGGAAGAGACCACACGAGAGATAGAACGCCTGCACGACGAGGCATTCAAGTACAACCACCCCTACGGCATACGTATGTACTACGGGCTGATGGTGCAATACTACCAGGAATACAAACTCTACGACAAGTCTATAGAGACAGCAAAAGAGGCAATAGAATACACCAACAAGAACAACTACGGAAAGGAGAACTTCAGCTTCTATCGCGACATAGCAAGCGCTTACCTCGCCAAAAAAAACATTGACTCTGCGGAATACTACATTAAAAAATTCAAGTCGATGCCTGGTGCTGCCGGCGACGAGATAGGACAACAGCATTACCTTATCATGCTTTCTGACCTCTACCTGCTGAAAAAGGACACAGCCGCAGTGGAGAAGATAATACAGGAACTACAGGAACGCAAAGACAGGGGTGGGCTGACAAGTAGCACAGGGGCAAGAATGAAGCAGATTCTGGTGGAGATTGCAGCCAACAGGGGGAACTACGCCGTTGCCGACTCCGTGGCACGCACCATAAAACCGTCCGAACGCGACGAACATCTGGCAATGACAGCAGCCCGAAAGGGCGACTACAAGACAGCATACGAGAGATTGAGAGCCCACTACGAAGCAAAGGAGCAAGACGCCGTAAACAGCTTTGCATCCTCTGTGCTGTCAAGCGAGAAGCGACTGAAGAACAGCCTCTCCGAGCAGCAGAGAATGAGGCTCGCAAAGGAAATAAAGGAAGAGGAAGCGAAAAGGGAACAAGCACAGCGCATAGCCGCCGAACAAAAGCTCAAGGCCGAACAGGCGGAACTTGCCCGACAAATAGCCGTGAACGAGCAAACCAAGGCTAACGCCGACAAACAGTCTGCCATAGCCGAAAAGGCCAAGACGGAAAAAGACCACATGACGGCAGAGATGGAAAAGGCGCAGTCTGACGCAAAACTGGCAAAGGCGCTGGCAAAAAATGCAGAACAAGAGATACAGCTTGAGCAAGCACAGGTGCATAAACTCACCTCCGAACGCTACCGCATGATGACAGTCGCGGGACTGCTTTTAGTGCTCTTCATCGCCATCGTGGCCTTCTCCACATACAAGAACCACACAAACGCCAAGTTCATGAAGGAGATGGAGGCGGCCATGCATGCGATAGAGGAAGAAAAGAAAAAGGTGGAGGCGGCCATGCATGCGATAGAAGAAGAAAAGAAGAAGGTGGAGGCGGCCATGCATGCCATAGAAGAAGAAAAGAAGAAGGTGGAGGCTTCCAACGAGGTGAAGGAAATCCTCATCCAGAACATGCGCCACGAGATACGAACTCCGCTTAACGCCATCGTCGGTTTCAGCCATCTCATCGCCAATGCACAGGAATACGGATTCACGAAAGAGGAAGTCAACGAGTATCTCACATCCATTGAGGCAGGAACAAAAAACCTCACGGACATAGTGAACGAGCTCATCGACAGCTCCCTCTTCGCCACCGGCAGCTACACCATAAGCCTGACGGAGACCGATGTGCTTGCCAGCGCAAGGGAGGCCGTATATACAAACGAGCAGAGGAAGACGGAAGAGCAGACACTTGTGTCAGATATTCCGGGCGACGACATCTGGTTCACTCAGGCAGACCCGACAAAGCTGCGCCAGATATACAGCAACATCATAAACAACGCCCTCAAATACACCACCAACGGCACAATCACCGTCGAGGCAAAGGCCAAGGACGACAAATACCTCGTCATCATTTCCGACACCGGTCCCGGCATAAAGAAGGAGGACGCGGAGAAGGCATTCGACAAGTTCGAGAAGCTCGGTTCGCTCGTACAGGGCATCGGTCTGGGACTATACATCGCCCGCCGACTCATCACCGACATGGGAGGACGTATATGGATTGACACCGACTACACCGACGGCTGCCGCGTAATCACAGAAATGCCGAAAACAGAGATAGCATAGACTTAAGGTGGGTTCTATAAATTAGTCCCCATGGTTCAATCATTAATGGGTTTATTTTGGCTTGGTCATTTT
>JABUUG010000122.1:0-2028 GCA_021443285.1 Bacteroidaceae bacterium | reverse complement strand
TTTCTTCCATTTTGTAACAAAAGATGTTATCTATCGTTACAAAATGAAAACTAATCTGCTCAATAAAAAATCTCAAAATTACTCAAGCTAATTTATAGAACCCACCCAAAAGAGCCTTATTTCGCGCATTTTTTCATTCTTTACAAGATTTCCACGTATATTTGCCCCCAAATAAATCCTATCTAAACAATATAACATGAAGAAACTTTTGCTTGCGGTCATGGCACTTGTCATCTCCATAGCCGCCAGTGCAGACAACTACAGACGGGTGTCTGTACACGACCCCTCCATCGTCATCGCATACAAGAACAACGGGAAAATCACGGGCGAGAAGAGCGACGGAGCGACAAAAATCTACTACATCTTCGGTTCGCACAAGGCGTTTGCAAGGTCAACAGACCTGAAGAACTGGACTACCTTCACCAACAATATCCCTACGGAGCAGAACTCGCTGTTCCAGTCGGAGATACAGTGGTCGAAGCTCGGCAGCAGCGACTACGACGTCAACGGCAACCTCTGGGCGCCGGACGTAATATGGAACAAGGACATGCAGAAGTGGTGCATGTACATGTCGGTGAACGGCGACAAGTGGTACAGCTCCATCGCACTGCTCACCGCCGACTCTCCCGAAGGCAACTGGACGCATGTGGGCACTGTGGTTTACTCCATACCATGGAACGCAAAAGAGGCAAACATCGCCGCCCACACCGACTTCTACGACATCATCGGTCAGGAGTCCGGCACGACAATCCCCTCCCGCTACAAGCTCAACCGCAACGGCAACCAGACGTACGGCCTCAACGCGATAGACCCCTGCGTGTTCTACGACGAAGACGGCAGACTGTGGATGACCTACGGTTCATGGTTCGGCGGACTCTATATGCTTGAACTCGACAAGACAACCGGACTGCGCGACACGAGCCACAAGTATGAGGTGAAGGGCGGCACCGCAGAGTCGGCGGAGGAAGACCCGTACATGGGCATAAAGCTCTACGGCGGCAACCATGTCTCAGGCGAGGCCTCATACATAGAATATATCGGCGGCAAGTACTGGCTCTTCGTAACCTATGGCGGACTCACGGCAGCCGGCGGCTACAACATGCGAGCCTTCTCGTCGGACAATGTTACCGGGCCTTACACGGACATGACGGGACGCAATGCCCGCTACACCACAAGCAGCCAGATAAACTCAAACCTCTGCCCCGGAACAATCAACGGATATGTTGGCACACGCTTCATGTCGTACTACAAGTGGGACTGGCTCAGCTATGCACAGGTGGCACAGGGCCACAACTCGGTGGTGGTGGACGACAACGGGAAGATATTCAACGTCTATCACACGCGCTTCAACAGCGGCAACGAAGGGCATGAGGTGCGCGTACACCAGATGTTCCTCGCTGAGAACGGCGGGCTCTGCGCAGCTCCGTTTGAGTACAGCGGCGAGACGCTCGGCGCAAAGACCTACACTGCGGCAGACGTGGCAGGGTGGTACAGCGTACTCAACCACGGTTGGGGTACCGACTACGCTAACCTGAAGTACGTGAGCCCAAGCAAGATACAGCTTACGGAAGACGGCAGCATCAGCGGCGCATACACGGGAACATGGAAGCTCGACGGAAGCAACATCACGCTGACAATAGGCGGCCTCGAATACAAGGGCGTGCTCATAGAGCAGAAGGCAGAGGACCGCAGCGAGACCGTCGTATGCTTCACCACCGTCTGTCAGAACCGCTCGCTCTGGGGCTTCAAGAAACACTCGGAGGACAAGGATTTCGACACCTCTTCGTTCACCCTTGGAGCCACGAACAACAGCTCCCCTTTTTGGTCAGCCTTCTCCGACTACTACACACTTGAGGGCGACGGCACGCTCGAAGCGAAGTTCGTGAACTACACCGCCGGGGCAAACAACTGGGAGAACTGGCTTCTTGCCTGCTCAACAGACGCCAACCGCGGAGCCACGGGCTACTCCGAGTATTTCGTACAGCGTGCAGACCTGTGGTGGTGGGGAACCAGTCTTCGTTGGTGGCT
>JABUUG010000121.1 GCA_021443285.1 Bacteroidaceae bacterium | reverse complement strand
ATATCTTATTTTAAATTATAGACTTGAATTATTTGCTGTACGAGCGAATCCATCTTACTGCTGCATGTCCCTGAATATCAACAGGGAAATTCCTGCCGAGTTTTACATCAAAGAAATCAATAGCACCTTTTACAGCAAATACGGGAAAATACTTGGTTGCAGCACTACCACCTACCGTAAACGTGGAATTTTTCCTCCATTGGTGTGTCCAGTTAAAACCTCCCTGCACCCCTGTTCCTCCAGGCTCTTGTGTATCCACATCGTATGCTTTATCTGCCATACCATCCCTTCCTGCATAACCGAAGGTGAACTCATAGCTGTTCTTCTCATACTTGCGTGTATAGGAAGCATGGGCAATACTCTGTCGTTTGTTATTAGGACCATTTACCATATGACTGTACTCAATGGCTATGGTATTCTTTGCCTTCTTATATTGAAGTGTCTCCAGGTGATGCTTGAACTCCTTTAGTTCCATGAGAGATGGCTCATGTTTGCGCTGATAGTAGTAAGCAGAGTCATATTGGTGTAAGTCTTCAAATATAAGTCCTTTGGTGTAAAGGAGTTCCTTGTTGTCAGCACGCCATACAAGAGCATCATTGCAAGCGTTCAGAGCCTCATTATAGTTCTTGTCTTTACGCAGTTTCAGAGCTTGCATCTCGCAATTGCCGACATACGCATTTATTATTGCCGAGTCTCCGACGTATGTGTCAAGAAGTGGACGTATAAGTGTTCTGGCAGCCTCATAATCGCCATCTTTTGCATAGATGCCGGCTTCCTTTACAATGAAATATGGGTCATCTGGGAATTTTGAACGTGCCTGTGAAACGAGACGTACATAATCCTGATTCTTTCCGAGCACATCCGATGTGCTGATTGCCTGATGGTAGAGTAGCTGTGAGTTAGGACAAATCTCAACAGCCTCCATCGCCATCTCGTTTGCAGGTTTCATGAGGTTCTGTTCCATTAATCCCTTGATAATTGGATATACAATCTCCTCGTAGCTGTCTGCATACGAAAGTTTCTCGGTAGGTGAGCTGCTGTTTTCATAAGCTTCCTTCAGCACTTTCAGAGCCTCACCGTTCTTACCTTGACTTTTCAGGAGGTCAGCTCTCATCAGATTGTAGCGATATGGTTCAAGCGACCCCTTTATGCTATTAAGCTGTGCAGTAGCGTTAGTGTAGTCTTTTGTTTCTATGAAGCAGTTGTAGAGGCGGCGTTCACATGATTGCTTCATTTCTGAATCTGTTGAATGAGTAAGCACATACTGCAGTTCTGCGATTGCATCATCATATGAGCCTGTAAACATTGCCTCGCTTGCCTTGTTGAAATGCAGGGTGGCAAGTTCCTCTCGTATTTCCTCGTTTCCCGGAGCCATTTGTCCTATCTTCTCAAGAAGTTTATTGGCCTGCTTCGTATTGCCCATTCTCTTATTTACACAGTATTCCTTGTAGAGCAAGTCGAAGTTATCGCCTCGACCTTTCTTTGCCTCAGATATGTAGAACAGAGCATCCTCGTCGTATCCCCTTGCAATTGAGGTGTTCAGAAGGAATGTTAGGGCGTCAGAATTGTGTGTGCGTTCGTAAATCTTTCCATACATTATGTATGGGTCGTTTGAGATAGAGTTGCGTGCGGCATCCTCTTCAAGTCCCGCAACAAGTCCGTCAAGACCAGGGATGTGAAGTGTCTTTTGGCATTCCTTGACGTATGAAAGTGCCTCGCTGTATCTTCCCTGCTCTGCGAGAATACCCACATGCTTCCTTACAAGGGCTGCGCTCCGCGAGTTTCTTACACCCTGTGCAGCAACCTCTGCTGCCTCTGCTGTTTTGCCTTGTTGCAGCAATATGTTTGATAGCTGTAGATAATTGTCTCCATTGTTAGGATAAGTGTGGATAAGTTGGCGCAGAGATTTTATCATACCATCCAAATCGCCTCTTTTTTTGTAGGTGGCGAGGTTCAGCTCCATCTGGTAGTCAATATCCTTCTTAATCTGCGGATCGTTGGGGTATATCTGGCGAAGTCGTGCGAGAAGCCTGTCGGCCTCCTGCTGGTTACCCATCTTCCTGAAGATGTTTATCTTTCTTCTCCACCAACCTCTGTCATACGGGTTATATTCAAGAATTTCATTTATGTAGCAGATTGCAGAAGAGTAGTTTCTAGTCTCTTCCTCCACATTTACAAGGAGTTCACGGCTGTGCTGGTTCGACTTGTCATCACGCAAAGACTTATAGAGAAAGAATCGTGCCTGTGTGTATTGTTTGAAATGGTAGTAGTACCATCCCTGCAACTCATTTATTACAGACAAGTCACCATATGACACCATGGCCTTATTGAGCAGTTTCTTACCTTCTGTCCATCTCTGGTGTTTGAAATGGTCTCTTACATTTGTGTCATAGTAGTCTGGCGTATGTTCTTCTGCAAATGCCTGCTGTATTCCTGTGAATAACAACATCAGTGTGAAGAGTGTTACGATTCTGCTTTTCTGTAATAGTTGCATAGTAATTACTATAATTTAATGTGTAATATGCTCTTATCTTAATTCCCCTGTGCAGGAAGGATAGTTTCGGTCAGTGCAGATTCAGGCTGTGCTGGCACATCAGCACTCTGTTCTTTCTTGTCTGTATCCTGTGTCTTCACGCCCTTACGGGTCATTGCACCCCAAGAAGCGGTTGTTCCTATCAGGTAGTTGAAATAACCTCTCAACGAGAAGAATACAATCAGAGGATGGTAGCAGAACGGTTCAAAGATGCCGGCAATGAGAAGTTTCCAATAGTTTCTTGTCTTAGTGTAGCTTCCCCCCTGAACGAAGTCGTAGAATATGATGAATTGGGAAATCATCACGGAGAAGCAGTATATGGCAAAGAACATTATCCAAAATGTGTTCCAGTTGATACCGCCCGTGAAGATAAGGAAAATAATCATGCATAAACCCACGAACTCAATGATAGGTGCAAGGAACTCGAAAAGGAATGTGTACGGGTAGGCAATTAGCCCCAGCCTCTTATATTTTTTATTGAAGAGAATCTTGTGGTGTTTGAACATTAGCTGTATCAATCCACGTCCCCAACGTACGCGCTGGCGTGAGAGTACACTCAGTGTAGAAGGACCTTCTGTCCAACAGCATGTGTGTGGAATCTGTACCACTTTGTAGTTGCGTCCGAAGTCGCAGCAGTAAGCTTCCATACGTGTAAGCATATCCATATCCTCCGCAAACGAGTCATAGCCATATCCACCAGCTGCGATAACTACTTGTGTATCAAATAGTCCGTAACCTCCCGAAACGTTGTTCATGGCATTTATTTGCGACCATCCCATCTTACCTACGAGAAATGAACGTTTGTATTCAAGGTCTTGGAAGAGAGGTATGGGGTTGCCTGATGGCTTATATTCAACAATCTCGCCGTCTTTCATCTCAAAACCGTTACTCATGCTCATCGTTCCTGAAACGGCTATAATATCGCTGTTGAGTAGAACTGGAAATATACACTCGTACATGGCGTCGTGGGCGAGAATACAGTCCACATCGGTATTGATGAAAAAAGGGTATTGTGCCACGTTCAGTCCCCCGTTTACTGCGTCCGCCTTTGTACCTCCGTTCTCCTTGTCCACCACGACAAGGTTTCTGTATTTCTCGTTCGTGGATTTGTAGAGTCTTCTGAAAGGTTTGCAGTGTACGCGATAGATGTAGTCGTATGGAACTTCTATCATGTCAAAATTCTCAATCAGTTTCTCTAGAGTCTTGTCTTTACTACCATCGTTAACTATGACAATTTCAAACTTTGGATAGCGCATCTTAAGCAGAGAGTTCACATTGTTCACAACGGTAACCTCCTCGTTGTATGCGGGGGCGACAATCGATACTCCCGGAGTGAACGGACTGGTGTCCACCATGTTACGGATATAGCTCTTTGTCCATCTGTTGTAGTTTGAAGAGAACTTGTACGCAGCTATCAGCAGGAACACATAGGTTGTCATCAACCCCAAAGAATAGAAGAAGATGAAGTATCCGTAGAAATATAATAGGAAATGCCACATAAGCCTTGAGGATTAGTTATAGCTTCGAATCATTGTTAATACGTTTGATGTGTCTATCTGGTCGATAAGAATCTTGTCGCTTGGTGATGCTGTTGCTCTTATGTCCTCAAAGCGTCGTCGTCCCTCATTACCGTAGTTGTATATGCAAGAGAGTGCAAGCTCTCTGGTAAGACGCGCTGCTGATGTACGGAAGCAGTTTGTGAGGAACTCAAGTTGTTTTCCTGATCGTATGGCGAGCACAGCATTCAGAATATCTCTGCGTATGTTTTCCGGCTGATAGTCATAGGTTTTAATCATTTCCTCCTCAGCATTTTTATCGTTTATCATTGCCACAACGTTTATTGCTGCAGAACGGCATGGTATTTTGGGACTTAGGAATAGTTCTCTTATTCCCTCTTTTTCGTCTTGGCCTCCCCAGTATGCAACTTCTCGGATGAGGAATGCTGACATGTCCTCATTTTTGATACGGTCAGACATGAGCAGGAAGTTGGGCATACGTTTCATTTTCTCTTTCATCCAACCAAAGATGTAGTGGAGAATCATGGGGCGCATGAGCGACTGTCTCTCTTCCAGATCGTCCTCCA
>JABUUG010000120.1 GCA_021443285.1 Bacteroidaceae bacterium | reverse complement strand
CTCCCACACGGGGGGGCGTGGATTGAAACCATTCCTTGGATGAAGGGTTGTACTGGGTGACATGTCGCCCTCCCACACGGGGGGGCGTGGATTGAAACTCTCGGTCCTGAGGTTCTCGACTCTCGCGCTGCGTCGCCCTCCCACACGGGGGGGCGTGGATTGAAACCTGTCAGGTATCTCGGTACGCTTGGCACGCCTGTCGCCCTCCCACACGGGGGGGCGTGGATTGAAACAGTTCGCCGTTGATGATAAGGTCGCCCATCTCCGTCGCCCTCCCACACGGGGGGGCGTGGATTGAAACTTTTTCTTTATGTTTTATATTTGCCGTTTTTGGGTCGCCCTCCCACACGGGGGGGGCGCGGATTGAAACCCTTCGGGTTCGACTGGCGACAAAAATAGGCGGGTCGCCCTCCCACACGGGGGGGGCGTGGATTGAAACAGGAATGGTTTTAGGATTGGATGGGGGAAATTTAAGCCGCCTGCCACACTGAAAACAACTCAAAAGCACGTTCCGTGAAGTGATTACCACTGTTTTGCACAACAAAAAGCACAAAAAAACGGCAAATAGTTTCTTGTATCGGAAACTTTCCGCAACTTTGCCACATCAATGGAGCAAAAGGTGACTACCTGCTTATCATCATCTCGCGCATCTCGCTGTTCGGCAAAAATTACACACAACATTACTTTTGCACCATCATGCAATGGACTTTGACAGCAATCTGTAGTCTTCTCTGATATTATTTCCATAACTTCGCACAGCAGGATTTATAAAAACATGAAGAGGTTCAATACTACGGGAACATGCCACCCTAATGAGCACTATATGGTGAAATCTTCCGCACTGAGGATGGGACGATGGATGCGAGGTTCATAGAGAAGCATGGACGAAAGCAATTCCAACTTTACCTCCGCCCAATCATAAATGATGTAGGGCATTATTACGTTGAAGCAGAAACACGCGATGAAACTCGAACTGACCTAATCATCAACTACAACAACCGTGAGTATCTCATCGAACTGAAAATCTGGCGTGGCAACAGCTACAACGAAAAAGGCGAGAAGCAGCTATTCGATTATCTCGAACTGAAAAAGCAGCAGACTGGCTACCTCGTCTCCTTCTGCTTCAACAAGAACAAAAAGCCAGGTCTGCTGCCACCAGCAGAAAGAGACGGGAGAACGCTAATTGAGGTTATAGTATAGGTTCAAAATAAGTTGTTCTCACAAATAATTTTCGTTATCCCTTTCGCCAAATAATCAAGCCAAAAGTAATCTATTACATCTTTTTGATTTGTCGAAAATATCATCTATAGCAACAATTATCCACACACCTTTTTTATAGTAATGGCATGAAGAACTTTATAATTTTTATTGTAGGATTTCTAACAGGTATTATCCTTACCTTTGTCGTGCTGCTTGCCGTGTATGCGGCCAACATAAATAACAATGAGGATGACATATCATACTTTGAGACCCCTATCAGCTATGAGAACAAGAAATCAACATCTTTTCAGGTATTTCAGGTATTAGGCAACACTGCCCTTGCTAATGAGATTTCCAACAAAAAATATGAATTGTACAATGGCAAAACAGTTCTTCTATTGGGTAATAATTTCTACACTGACCAAATAGTAAAAAAGGTTTATCCTCAGCAGGTGGGAACATATACATACCAGACAAAACAAAAGGAAATTCTGGGTACAACTATCGGAGGGGACAATATTACAGTACCAGTTATAGGGCAATAAGAGTTGTTCAACGTTACATTGCCATAACATTGTCTTTTAAATCAGGCTGTGTTATGGCAACATTTATTTGGGCACGCAGTCAATAACAGAACCACGCACCGCAAAAACAACACACTCAGGATGAAAGCCTTCATATTTGCTGCACTTGCGCTTTGCTCAACGGCTACGGCCCATGCCATAGAAACGCATGGGAGGGGGCCGCAGTGGGCGGACTGTTCCATAGGCGAAAAGACTACGGAGGGGGATGTGCCGTCGCTCACCGAGGGAAGGATAACCGCCGATTTCGTCCCGGAGAAGGAGATGATGGCAGACCTGCTGGCAATGCTTGCGAAGTTCGGACTGTACATGAAGAACGACTTCCACGACTGTCAGGCACCGAACAGCATGGGTGAGGCGTGCGGATTCTTCAACGGGGAAAGCTCCGGTCATGCCAACGAGGCGGGCGTAAGGACCAATGCCGACCTGTCGATGCTCTGCGCCTTTCTCTTGAAATACGCGAAGCCCGCCGGCACAGCACTGCCCACGGGTGTCAGTTGGGAGAGGATTGAAGAGATGGCGATGAAGTCGCTGGTGTTCGCCTACTCCACACACAAGGCAAACAGGCTCAAGGTGTGCGCGGGCAATACGCCCTACTGGGGCAGCACATCGGAGGGCGACCATGTATGGGAGTCGTCGCTGTGGGCGATGAGTGTGGCATACTCCGCATATTTCCAGTGGAACAGGCTGACAGCCGGGCAGAAGGGCTATATCTACAACATGCTGAAGGCGGAATGCAACTACGAGCTTGAGCGCGCCATTCCGACAGGCTGCAACGGCGACACGAAGGCTGAGGAGAACGGATGGGAGGCGGACGTGCTTGCCGCCACCCTCGGGCTGTTCCCCGACGACGCACTTGCACCACGGTGGTTCGACCGCCTGAGGGCATTCGCCATAAACAGCTACAGCCACCCCACCGATGCGCACGACACCACCGTGACAGACCCCGGATATGACAGCAAGACCGTCAGCGACCTCTTCATCGGCAACAACCTCTACGACGACTATACACTACAGAACCACAACCTGTTCCACACATCCTACCAGAACGTGGTGATGCAGGAGCTCGGCGAGGCGGCGCTTGCGCTGAAACTCTTCCAGGGCGGCAGCGGCAGATGGAGCACCAACGCACTGATGCACAACAACCGGCAGGTGATGGACAATGTGCTGAACTGGCTCGCCCTGACCGACGGTGAGCTGGCAATGCCCAACGGCAACGACTGGAGCCTCTTCCTCTACGACCAGATAACGTCATACAGCACGCAGGCGTGCTTCCAGCGAGACCCTAATGCCCTTATGCTCGAAAACCTCGCCTACAAATACATAAAAGCCCGACAGCAGACCACCGCCGACGGGTCGTGGCTGCTGCGACCCGATGTGGGTGCAAGGCGTATGGGTGTGGAGGGCCACCGGGTGATGATGACCTACCTGATGCACCTCGCCAACAGCACCGCCGACCTTACGCCGACCGCATGGGAGGACTTCCGCGCGGCGCACAGCGAGGCGAGACTGCTGCCATGCCAAAACGTGGTGCGCGCATTCACGAAAGACCGCTTCACCTGCTTCTCATGGAGCGGCGGGCTGAAGAGCTACACGGGATATTTCGCAGCAAACTCGGTAGATAAGAACAAGATTGTGGTGCCTTACCGCGCGAACAACACGGGGAACATCACGGGATGGTACACCGTAAGCGGAAAGGCGACAAACGCCACACCAGTGGTGAAGGGCATCTACGACCTGAAGGGCGACGGATACGTGATGAACGGCGAACTGAACACCAACGACAACACGCTTAACAACCGCTTCGCCATATACTCCACACCCGGCAACGCCATAATATACCTCGACGAGGTGAAGGCTATCGCCGCAGGCACCATCGCCTCGGAGCATGGGGGGATGCTGGCGGTTTCAACCGACGAGATGACGAAACTCGCGCGTACACTGTATTACAACAAAGACGGCGCAACGGCACACAGGCTTCTCGACGGAAACACTCTCGCCACCTTTGAAAGCGACTGGGTGAACATAGACAACGCACTTGGCGTAGTGGGGCACAACGGCAAGAAGATGGCATTCGGCGACCGCACGGCGAACAACTCGATATACACCGCCAAGCTCTATCCGATGTATGCAGCCGGCAGCCGGCAATTCCTGCCAGGCGACATTGTTGACCGTCGCAACCTCGTGTATTACAGCAATATAGATGCCGCAACCACGGCGAGGATGTGCTCACAGCTTGCCACGGTGGGCAGCACATCCCACGAAAATGCCAGCGGCCACACCGCAACGCCCCAACATAACAACACCCCAGACATTCACCTGTCCGCCGCCACAGGCTGGAACGCCGCCATAGCCGCCGACCCTGACGACACGCGCCACCTGCTGCTGAGCAACTTCCGCGGCGACAACCCTGAATGTACGCTGGAGGTTTCGCTCCCGGAAGGTGCGCCCGTATTCTCCGTGCCCACCGCAACGACCGCCGACGGCAGAGCCTCGGCGACATTCAGCATACAGCAGAACCACTCTGTCGGCGACGTGCTGAAAGTCTGCCTGAAGGGCGTTGCCACAACAGCCGTGCAGACATCGCCAGACAGCATCCGCGTTACGGCAGCGAAGAAAGGCACCCTGCAGGTGTGGTTTGCAGGAACGACAAGAAAGGTTAGGATGAAAGCGGGCGAGACAAGGATTTTAACGAATAGTGAATAATGAATAGTGTAATCGGCTTTGCCGCTTGCCAGAGCAAGAATAGTTTGCTACCGCACAGACTGTTTACATTCAAACATCGCGGCAGCAAACTATTCACTATTCATTATTCGTTATTCACTATCATCGTTCACTACTATTGCGG
>JABUUG010000011.1:18103-25029 GCA_021443285.1 Bacteroidaceae bacterium | reverse complement strand
GAGAAGTTCAACAAGAGTGTTGTGCTTACTGATGAGGTTCTCAGTGCTTTCGAGGCATGCAACGACCTTGCACCCCTACATAATCCGGCAAACCTGAAGGGTGTGAACGCCGTTAAGGAGCTGATGCCGGGTCTTCCACAAGTGGGAGTGTTTGACACCGCTTTCCATCAGACAATGCCTTCAAAAGCATATCTGTATGCTGTTCCTTACGAACTGTATGAGAAGTATGGTGTTCGCCGTTATGGTTTCCACGGCACATCGCACCGCTATGTATCGGCTCGTGCCCTTGAGTTCCTCGGTATGAAGCCAAAGGGAACAAAGGTCATCACCGCACATATAGGTAATGGCGGTTCTCTTGCAGCCGTTGTTGACGGCAAGTGTGTAGATACATCAATGGGTCTCACTCCGTTAGAAGGCGTTATGATGGGTACCCGTTCTGGCGACATCGACGGAGGTGCCATCACCTACATACAGAAGAAACTGAATCTTGATGCCGATGGAATGTCCAACCTGCTGAACAAGAAATCAGGTGTGGCCGGACTCTGCGGATATACTGATATGCGCGATGTGGAGAATGCTGCCAAGGCTGGCGAAGAGAAGGCTCTTGTTGCGCAGGAGTCGTACTTCTATCGCATAAAAAAATATGTCGGTGCCTATGCAGCTGCCATGGGTGGTTGCGATGTGCTCGTGTTTACTGCAGGTGTCGGTGAAAACCAGACAAGTATGCGCGAGGCAGTATGCAAGGACATGGAGTATATGGGCATAAAGATAGATGTTGAGAAGAACGCCACAATACGCGGTAAGGAAGCCGTCATCTCTACTCCAGACTCAAAGGTTAAGGTGGTGGTTATACCTACCGATGAGGAACTGATGATAGCCTCTGACACATCAGCACTTATCAATTAAGTGGCTATATATATGGGAGTTAAAGGAGTGCTTTACAAAGGACTGCTTTAACTCCTGATTAATTGAACATGCTTTAATGAGTTTGTTTAAAAAAATACAATATCCAGCAGATCTTCGGAAACTGAAAGTCGAAGACCTGCCACAGCTTTGTGATGAACTTCGTGATGATATCGTCAAGGAACTTTCTAACAATCCAGGACATTTTGCTTCAAGCCTTGGCGCTATTGAAATAACGGTTGCTATGCATTATGTGTTCAACACTCCAGAAGACCGGATAGTATGGGATGTCGGTCATCAGGCATACGGCCATAAAATACTTACAGGCAGAAAAGACAGATTCTCCACAAACCGGAAATTAGGAGGTCTGCGCCCCTTCCCATCACCTTTAGAGAGCGAGTATGACACATTTACCTGCGGTCATGCTTCTAACTCCATTTCTGCCGCCCTTGGAATGTCTGTGGCAGACAAATTCTCAAGTAAAAGCGTAAATAAGAGACCAAGAAATGTGATTGCGCTTATCGGCGATGGTGCGATGAGTGGTGGTTTAGCTTTTGAAGGCTTGAATAATGTGTCGGTTACTCCGAACAACCTTCTTATTATCTTGAATGATAACAATATGAGCATCGACAAAAGTGTGGGTGCTATGAAGGAGTATCTGAAACAACTCAACACGAACAAGACATACAACAACATAAAGTTTAAGGTGTCAAGCTGGCTCCGTAATCGCGGTCATCTTGGGGAAAGTGGAAGGAACCGGATTCTTCGTTTCAGCAATGCCCTGAAATCAGCAATCAGTGGGCATCAGAACATTTTTGAGGGACTTAACATACGCTATTTCGGTCCGTTTGACGGGCATAATGTAAAAGAACTTGTGCGCATACTTACGCAGCTCAAGAACATGGAAGGGCCTCGTCTTCTGCACATACACACCCAGAAGGGGCACGGCTATGAACCAGCAGAAATAGATCCGAGCCTATGGCATGCACCGGGATATTTCGATGCAGATACAGGAGAGCTTCGAGGAAAGAAGAGCAAATTGACAAAGTATCAGGATGTTTTCGGAGAGACACTTCTTGAACTGGCAAGGTCGGAAGAACGGATAGTCGGTATAACTCCGGCAATGCCTTCTGGATGTTCTATGAACATCATGCAACGCGAGATACCGGAAAGGGTCTTTGATGTGGGCATTGCTGAAGGCCATGCAGTTACATTCTCTGCCGGACTTGCAAAGGAGGGCATGTTGCCTTTCTGCAATATTTACAGCAGTTTTGCACAGCGTGCCATCGATAATATAATTCATGATGTGGCGATATTATCACTGCCCGTGGTGATGTGTTTCGACCGTGCAGGACTGGTTGGAGAAGACGGTGCCACGCATCATGGTGTCTATGACATGGTGTTTATGCGTGCCATACCTAATTTTGTCATATGCGCACCTATGGATGAAATAGAACTACGCAATATGATGTACACGCCGATGCAACTTTTCCTTCGTGGAAATGGCACGTCGTGGGCAATACGATATCCCCGTGGTTGTGGTGTCGTAGAAGACTGGCGAAAACCTTTTGAGGAGATAGAAATAGGTAAGGGACGGAAAATAAAAGATGGAGAACGAATAGCAGTACTATCCATAGGTAATATTGGAAACAATGTGTCTGCCTCTATCAAAGAGTATGAGGCAGAGTGTCCCTTCTGCAAAGTGGCTCACTACGACATGCGCTTCCTTAAACCACTTGACACTACCATCATAGATGAGGCAATGGATAGATACGAAACCATTCTGACGGTGGAGGATGGCTGCAAGAGTGGTGGTTTCGGTTCTGCTGTACTTGAATATATGTCGGCACGATGCTCAGAGACAGGCAAAAAGATGCCACAAGTGAAGATACTGGGCATAGACGATATGTTTATAGAGCATGGGACGGTAGCTGAACTGCAGCGAATCTGCGGAATAGATGTCATATCAATTAAGGAAACACTTTTCGCTATGTCAACAAAATAACAAATAAGAGCTATGAAGATAATCATTGCAGGAGCTTATGGAATAGGCACCCATCTGGCTATGCTTTTCACGAGAATGAATCATGAAATAGTGCTGGTAGATGAGAGTGAGGAGCGTTTGGCATACATAAGCAACGACTATGACCTTCTGACTTATTGCGGCTTCCCTTCCTCTTTTGCAACGATGCGAGAAACGGAAGTCAAGAATGCGGGGCTTTATATTGCTGTCACCCTAAACGAGGATGTAAACCTTAATGCCTGCTGTTTAGCAAAGACTCTTGGAGCAGCATGCTGTGTGGCAAAAGTTAATAACTATGAATTTATTGATGTAGAACACCAGAGGGTGTACAAGTCTTTAGGTATAGACACCATTATATACCCAGAGTATCTTGCGGGCAAGCAGATAGCCACGGGGCTGAAGATGTCCTGGGTGCGTCAAAGGGTGGACTTCGAAGACTCAAACCTCGTTATGCTCGGCATAAAACTCCGTGAGGAAGCAACGATTCTTGACACTCCTCTGAAAGAATTGTTCTCCAAAACCGATCCTTACCATCTTGTTGCAATACGCAGAAACAACGAAACAATCATACCCGGCGGCAACGACTGCCTTAAACTTTATGACACAGCATGGTTCATGACCATGAAAGAGTATATACCGTCTATCAGGCGCCTTGTCGGTAAAGACGGATATGTTGATGTGAAGAATGTAATAGTGATGGGTGGAGGAGACACTGCCATTCGGGCAATAGAGCAAATGCCAAGCCACCTTTCTGTCAGAGTATTTGAGAAAGACGAAAAACGCTGTGAGGAGCTACGTGACATAATAACAAAGGAAAATGTCATGATTATACACGCTGACGGACGCGACACAAGCACACTGCTTGAAGAAGGAATAAGAAACACACAGGCATTCGTGGCAGCAACAGGAAACGCAGAGACAAACATTCTTGCCTGTCTCACTGCCAAAAAATACGGCGTACGGAAAACTGTTGCCATCGTAGAGAATATGGACTACGCTACAATGGCGGTAAATCTCGACATTGGCACAATAGTGAACAAAAAAGCATTGGCAGCAACACAGATTTACCAGATAATGCTGAACAATTCTAACATGAGTAATTTAAGCTATCTCATGACAGCAAATGCTGACATCGTGGAGTTTGTTGTTACTAATGGAGCTAAGGTTACGCGAAAGCCTGTCAAGGACTTGGATCTTCCCAAGGGATGCACTATAGGAGGACTGATACATGCAGACGGTGAGGGGAAACTTGTCTCTGGGGACACTGTCTTCTTGCCAGGAGACAAGGCGATAGTCTTCTGCTACAATGTGAAGATAGACAAGGTGGAAAAGTTTTTTTGTTGATTTATTGATTAATTTCAGACTCATATCCAATGTGTTAGGTTCGCTTCTTATTCTGGAAGCGACACTAATGTGTGTGCCATTGGCACTAAGCGTATACACAGAGTCTGACGATTTCTTTGCCTTTATCGTCTCGCTGTTTCTTGTCATAATGGCGGCCGTTATTTTTCTATACGCAGGGAAGAACAATAAAGACATGATGTCAAGAAGGGAGGCATACCTCCTCGTTTCCATCACATGGATAATATATTCATTATTTGGATCACTTCCTTTTCTTGTGAACGGATACATACCGAATTTCACAGATGCCTACTTCGAGACAATGTCCGGATTTACCACAACAGGAGCAACGATAATGGACGATGTCGACCATTGCCCTCAGGGATTACTCTTGTGGAGGTCAATGACACAGTGGATAGGAGGTCTGGGAATAGCATTCTTCACGATAGCAGTCCTTCCAGGACTTGTCGGAGGAAGCGTAAGAGTGTTTTCGGCAGAAGCAACAGGCCCCCTCAGAAACAAGATGCACCCCAAACTTTCCACCAATGCCAAAATCATAGCATCAGTATATCTTACACTTACAGCATCATGCGCACTTCTTTATTCTTTCGGAGGAATGACCACTTTTGATGCCATAAACTACGCCATGTCAACAACCGCAACCGGCGGATTCAGCACACACACAGACTCCACACACTATTTTGGGGCTGCGTTTATAGATTTTACTGCAATAATCTTCATGTTCCTTTCAGGCATAAATTTCACAATGCTCTACCTTATAGTTGCAAAAGGAAAAGTCAGGAAGCTCATTGACAATACGGAAAGCTATCTATACATAAGCCTTATACTCATTTCCACACTAATTATCACCATTTTACTCGTACTCAGCGAACATACCAACTATGACATATTGCACGCTATCAGAGTTGCACTTTTCCAAGTTGTATCGCTGATAACCACTACGGGAGTCTTCAATGAGGCTACAGAACTATGGCCGCACGTCACATGGGTGATTCTGGCAATACTCATGTTTATAGGAGGATGTGCCGGAAGCACGGCCGGAGGATTCAAATGCGTGCGAGCATCAATGGTAATAAAGCTCGCCTCAAATGAACTCAGGAAAAACCTGCATCCCAAAGCCGTGCTGCCGCTTAGGATAAACAGCGTAAGTGTAAACACTTCGCAACAGGTCTCCCTACTCGTCTTTCTCGCTGTCTATATACTACTCTGTCTTGTTACATACATCATACTCGCCTTTTCCGACGAATGGCTTGACCCTTACGACGCCATAACAATCGCCATAAGCTCGGCAAGCAATGTAGGCCCCGCACTTGGTGCCCCCCTTCAGGGAACTTGTTCATGGTCAGGACTTTCTGCTACAGCAAAATGGAGTCTATCCTTCCTGATGCTCATGGGAAGACTCGAAATCCTCAGCGTACTCGTTCTCTTTACCCCATCCTTTTGGAAAGACTCATAACACCACCTATTTCTACCAGCCAAGTTAATTCCCCCCACGCCCCACGCGGCTGCACCGCCCCTTATCTCGGTATCCTGCCATCCCCGTAAGTTTCCCCCCAGTTACCACCCCCGCGCTTGCCCCACTTGCCAAGAAATAAAATATTCTTGCCCACTTGCCAAGAAATAAAATATTCTTGCCACACAAAGAACAAAACATCATAAAACATAAACAAACAGTGAAATCCACCGTAGAAATTCTTTCAGATCCAACCAAAGTACAGCAGCTCTTCCATGAACAGCAGTTTGGCTACAATCTTCCTTCACAAGAAGAACTCCAGAACATCATTGACATACTCCGCCGCATAATGTTCCCCGGATTTTACGGACACTCGCAGGTAAACCCCGACACCATAAAATACCACATAGGAGTCGATGTCGAGATGCTTCACAAGAAACTGCGCAAACAAGTCCTCTCAGGGCTGTGCTTCGTCGGCAAAGAACCCTCACACGAAGAAGACTCCCCCAGAGCAGACTTCTATGCACTCAAGGATAAGGCAAGGCAGATAGCCACAGATGTCATAAGACAACTCCCACAACTCCGCGATCTCCTTGCCATGGACATAGAGGCAGCATACCTCGGAGACCCTGCTGCCGACAGCCAAAGCGAAATCATTACATGCTACCCCTGCATAAAAGCCCTTACAAACTACCGTCTCGCACACCAGCTCTTCCTGGCAGGAGTTCCAATTATACCACGAATGCTTACAGAAATGGCACACTCCGAAACTGGCATAGACATACATCCCGGAGCACAAATCGGGCACCACTTCTGCATAGACCATGGCACAGGAGTCGTCATCGGAAGCACAACAATCATCGGAAACCACGTCAAACTCTACCAAGGCGTTACACTCGGGGCCAAATCATTCCCACTCGACGAAAACGGCAACCCCATTAAAGGGATACCAAGACACCCCATTATAGGAAACAACGTCATTGTATACGCCAATGCAACAATACTCGGACGAATTACAATCGCAGAAGGCACCATTATCAGTGCAAACCAGTGGGTCACAAAAGACATCTACCCCCCCCCCAGGTCACACCTCGCATAAACATTAAGGGGAGTGAAGTGTAGTTATTGTGGAGTTAATGTGGAGTTAAAGTGACAAATGACTTCTGCGCAAAAGGGTAATGTCAC
>JABUUG010000011.1:15598-17172 GCA_021443285.1 Bacteroidaceae bacterium | reverse complement strand
AGTGTAATCAACTTGATAATCCAACCAACCATTTTGTTCATATACATATTCTAATGTACAATCTCCATCGATATCAAGCGAAACAACAACCAACAAATCACAGACTCAACACAAAGACGACACCTCAAATACCGCTTCTCCGGAGCAAAACCGCCAGTAAGACCCCGAGTCATACTCGCAGCCATGCGCATACCCCCCAAATCCCTATACCAGTATCAGAAGCACAACGACGCACTCACCAATCTTAACAACCTCGCACTCTTCCGTTCCATCGACCTACAGTACAAACCCAGAAAAACACCATCCTCATCCCTCCTCTCCCCATCTCCCCTCCTGACCGACACTCTCGACCTACACCTCACAGCCGTACTCGACAAACCATACAGCTTCTATCTCGAAACACAAGTCAAACACAAACTCTCAGGAAGAACAGGACCACTCCTCCGCATAGGCATTACCAAGAAAAACGCCTTCCGAGGAGCAGAAAGCTTCGACATAAACCTACACGCATCATACGAATACCAGTTTAACAACACAGTAAAAGCCGCTGACAGAAACTCCTTCGAAGTCGGAGCCGATGCTTCAGTCAAGTGGCCAAGACTACTCGTGCCATTCCTAAAATACAAAACATACCAAACACCACCATCCACCGACCTCACACTCTCCTTCAACCTCGCACATCGACCAACATACTACCGCCTGCTCACACTCACAGCAGCATTCCAATACCAATGGACACCAGCAAAAAAAACCACACTGCAAGGCACACAGCAGCACACTTACACCTTCGAGCGTCCGAACAACATCACACACACATTCTCCCCCTTCACACTCACATACCAGAAACAAAGTTCCACAACACCCCTTTTCGACTCCATACTAAATAACAACCCATACCTAAAAGTCGCCATGCAGGACATGTTCATACCCAAAATGCAATACAACCTCACATACAAAAGCCCAGATAACTACAAAAACCCCATACACCTCTCACTCACCATCACAGAAGCAGGAAACCTCGTCTCACTCATCAACAAACTATTCTTCAAACAAGACTGGACTAGGCCAAACAAAACCATGTTCAACAACATATACGCACAATTCCTTAAATTCCAAGCCGATATATCAAAAACATGGCAAATCTCCAGCCAAGACAAACTCGTAGCACACGCCAACCTCGGCATCATATACACCTACGGAAACATAAAACAAGCACCATACGTCGAACAATTCTATATCGGAGGAGCTAACACCGTCAGGGCATTCACCGCAAGGGGCGTCGGCCCCGGAGCATACCGACCCACAAACCAAAACACATCATACATCGACCAGACAGGAGACCTCCTCCTCGTACTAAACCTCGAATACCGTAGAAAGCTCATAAACAACCTCTACGCAGCACTCTTCATCGACGCAGGAAACATATGGACACTAAAACCAGACACAAACAGACCTGGAGCAAACATCACACTCAGCAGACTACTTAACAACATCGCACTCGGAACAGGCATAGGACTACGATACGACCTCGACTTCATAGTACTCAGACTCGACTGGGGAATAGGACTACACGC
>JABUUG010000011.1:0-13430 GCA_021443285.1 Bacteroidaceae bacterium | reverse complement strand
CATTTGTCTTTAACTCCTTTAACTCCCTTAACTCCCTTAACTCCAATTTATAGAACCCACCTATAATGAAATTCCTCCTTACAGCATTATCTGCATTAGCATTCGTTGCCAGCGCATACGCTCAACAAATCACAAATGAACTTGACCCATGCGTCATGATTATCAATGGAGAGAACGTACCACGTTCCGAGTTCGAATACAATTTCCGCAAAAACCAGGCAGAAAATGTCATCGACAAAAAATCACTCAAAGAATACGTCGAGCTCTTCATCAACTACAAACTCAAAGTGCTGGCAGCTAAAGATGCGCAACTTGATACTTTAACAAGCTTCAAAAAAGAATATGCAGACTGCCGTAACCGTATTGTCTTTCCAACAATGATAACAGATGAAGACATAGAAAACGAAGCAAAAAACATCTACAACGAAACCCTGCAATCAATTGGTCCAGACGGACTAATCAAGTGTTCACACATACTGCTGACTGTCAAAGCGGATGCAACACCTGAAGAACAACAAGCCATAAAAAACAGAATAGACTCCGCACTTAACGCCTTAGCAAATGGAGCTGACTTTCAGACACTTGCAAAAAACATATCCCAAGACAAAGGTTCTGCCGCCAACGGAGGAAAAATAGACCAGTGGGTGCCACACGGACGATTTGTCAAAGAATTTGATATGGCAGCATTCGCTCTACAAAAAGGACAAATCTCAAACCCAGTCAGAACACAGTTCGGATGGCATATAATAAAAATGGACGACCGCAAACAGTTCGAACCATACGAATTCCATCGCAATGACATCCTCAATTTCATTGAAAAACGAAATCTAAGAACTGCCATAGCACAAAATGCAGTCGAGAAAAAAGCTAAAGAACAGAACACTACAACAGAGAAAATACTCTCTGAACAGGCACAATGCCTCTCTGAGCATGACAATAACACAAAATATATGCTGAAAGAATACCATGACGGACTGCTTCTTTGTGAAGTATCTGACAAGGAGGTATGGAAAAAAGCCGATAACGACACTGATGGACAACAGATATTCTTCAAAAAAAACAAAAGCAAATACAAATGGGATACTCCACGATTCAGGGGTATCGCATACTACACAAAGACTAAAGCTGACCTAAAAGAGGTAAAAACTGTATTGAAGAAAAACGACTTCTCCAAATGGTCAGATGTCTTAAAAGAAAATTTTAATTCTGATGCCTCAAATCTCCGTGTAAGGGCAGAAAAAGGACTATTCAAAATCGGCACTAATGCACTCGTTGATTCCATCATTTTCAAAATAAATACCACACCGAAGATGATAAAAGATTTCAACTACCATGATGTATATGGAAAACTCCTTAAACAACCGGATTCACTCGAAGACGTAAAAGCAGAAGTGGTATCGGATTACCGAGACTATCTCGAAAAACAGTGGATAATCGAACTGAGGAAAAAATACACTGTAAATGTTTTCATGGATGAAATTGAAAAAATAGAACCAACTCACTAATTATATAAAGAATGAAAAAACTTTTAGCCATATCCTGTGTGCTACTAACTTCTTCATCGGGTATGGCAATATTCTCCACTCATAAAGGTCTTCTACCTGGCAACAATTATTTGGGTGATACAGACTCTACAATTGTTCTTACAGACTCATTGAAGACTCCCTCCACAGATTATGTGGATCCAAAAAGTATTGTTGATGAAGTTATATGGGTCGTTGGTGATGAGGCAATACTGAAATCTGAGGTGGAAGCTCTAAAAGCTCAATCGGAAGTGGAAGGATACAAATGGGAAGGGAATCCTGACTATCGAATTCCTGAACAGATTGCTCTACAGAAACTATTCCTCACACAGGCCGCAATAGACTCCATTGAAGTAACCGAATCCGAAATATCAAGAGGCATTGATGCCCAAATAAACATGTGGATTCAAATGGTCGGTAGCCGAGAGAAACTTGAAGAATACAAGGGACAAACCATCAACCAAATGAAAAGAAGTCTGCACGATGACTTTAAAAACAGGGAACTGGAAAACCGAGAACGAGAGGAACTCGTAAAAGACATAAAGGTAACGCCAACTGACGTGAGAAAATTTTACGAGTCAGTAGCAAATCAAGACAGCCTCCCCGACGTGCCGACAACTGTTGAAGTGCAAATTATTACACGACAGCCGCGTATCAAAAATGAAGAAATAAACCGAGTGAAAGACCAGTTACGTAACTTCACAGAACGTGTTACCACAGGAGAAACAAGTTTTGCTGTGTTAGCAAGACTCTATTCCGAAGATCCTGGATCTGCACGTGATGGAGGTGAATTAGATTATTCTGGACGTGGAATGCTTGACCCCGCATTCGCAAGTGTAGCCTTCAATCTTTCTGACCCCAAAAAAATATCTAAAATCGTAGAGTCAGAGTTTGGCTATCACATCATACAGCTCATAGACAAGAGAGGCGATAAGGTGAAGTGCAGACACATCCTCCTCAAACCAAAAGTTGATCAAGTAGAAATAGACTCCGCTAAATTTAGACTCGATTCCCTTGCCGTAGATATACGAAACGGAAAGATAACTTTTGATGAAGCGGCAACCTACCTTTCTGATGACAAGGATTCTAAAAGTGCATACGGACTCATGTCTCAGCAGACACAAGATGGCAGAACAAGTCGCTTCCGTATGCAAGACCTGCCAACCGAAATTGCAGCAGCAGTCGAGAAGCTGAATGTCGGAGAAGTCTCTACCGCATTCCAAATGATAAATAGCAGAGGAAAAAATGTGGTTGCAATCATTAAACTTAAGTCTAGAGTAGATGCCCATAAGGCAAATATACGAGAGGATTTCAACGTTTTGAAGGATGTGGTGATGGCAAAAGCGAAGGAAGAATTCCTTGACAATTGGATAAAGGAAAAGATAAAGACTACATACACACGCCTTAACGACAACTACAAAAACGGCGACTACAAATATGAAGGATGGGTTAAATAATACCCCCATGATATGTTGTCCATACTTTCAAGTGAATAGATTATTTGCCGTAATATTGATACTGGCGGTGTCGCTGATTGCCTTCGGACAAAAGAGCAAGAAAACACATAAGACTAACGACGATCGGGTTTATCTCCAACATGCAGACAACCTCCGCTTTGACCAGTATGGCATGCAGGCTGGAGCACAGATAGCAAAAGGCAACGTGAAATTCCTGCACAAAGGTTCAATACTATTATGCGACAGTGCCTATTTTTACCAGCAGTCGGAAACATTCAAAGCTTTCGGTCATGTAAAAATGAAGCAGGGAGACACCCTGACATTGACATCCGATTATGCCTGGTACGATGGTGGGGTGGGGCGTGAGATGCTGTATGCAAGCAAGAATGTAGTGCTCACTCACAATAAAACTGTGCTACACACAGACAGCCTTGTCTATGACAAACTGTATAATTTCGCCTATTATTTGAATAACGGCAAAGTCAACGACAAGGGTATGGAGCTTACATCAGAATGGGGAGAATACCATTTGGACACAAAACTCGCCACATTCGTATTTAATGTAAAACTCAAAGACAAAGACTACAATGTCGTTACTGACACACTAATATATGATGCACATACATCAAAAGCACACTGCAAAGGTCCATCTACAATAGTTTCCGGACAGACAACCATACAGACAAACGACGGTTATTTCGATAACAAGACAAACTGGGCACAGATATACGGCCCATCCACTATTATATCCAAAAGCAGTACCATAACAACAGAGAAAGGAGAGTTTAATACAAAAACAGAAGAAGCGATACTGCACAGCCGCTCAAAGGTGGTGGACAATGACCGCACTATTATTGCTGACACCCTCATCAGCAATGACGAGACAGGCATTAATGAAGGGTATGGAAATGTCATTTACACTGACGGGAGGAACAAGAACACCCTGTTCTGCGGAGAGTTTATTTACAATAAGAAAGAGGGGCATGGCTACGCAACTGCCAGACCCTTTGACGGAGACAAACTACCACTGCTAAAAGACTATTCGCAAAAGGATACACTCTATGTGCATGGAGATACAATAAGAATTGAAACATTCGATATAGACACTGACTCAATGTATAGGAAAGTACATGTATATCCTCATGTACGCATTTACCGAAAAGATGTACAAGCGGTCGCTGACAGCGTGTGTGGAAATTCTCAAGACTCCGTGATGATAATGTACAAAGACCCAATAGTCTGGCATGCTAACCAGCAGCTGGTAGGAGAAGAAATCCATATCTATATTGCGGACTCAACAATAGATAGAACTCATGTTATTGGTCAGGCGTTCTCAATAGAAGCCTTGAAACGAAATGCAGAGGAAATGAAAAATTCGAAGGCAATTGACCATTACAACCAAATATCCTCTTCCGAAATGTGGAGTTATTTTGAGAAAGGAAAGGTCAAAATGTCAGAAGCCATTTCAAACGTGCTTGTTGACTATTATCCCTTTGACGAACAGGACTCTACGCTTATGGGGATGGTATATTGCGAAACTGACACTCTGCGCATGTACATGACCGAAGGGCAGCTCGACCACCTGTGGACGTGCGCTAACAAAGGCACAATGTACCCATTGAACCAAATACCTGCCGACAGGCACAAACTGCCTAATTTCGCCCTCTTCGACTATATTCGTCCTATAGATGAGAATGACCTTTTTGAATGGAGACCCAAGAAAGCAGGTACAGGGATAAAGAATCTGAAGAGGTCTGCACCACCAAAGTTAAAACTCTAAAACTCATAGAATCTTAAAGCTAAAGACAACAAAGAAGTCTTCACTTTCTATGCTTTATATACATTCTAAACTTTCTTCAAATCAGTATATAGCACATTGGATATAATACAGCTCCTCCCTGACACCGTTGCCAACCAGATAGCTGCTGGTGAGGTAATAGAACGCCCTGCATCAGTGATAAAGGAACTGGTGGAGAATGCCATTGATGCAGAAGCACGGCACATAGATGTACTGGTGGTGGATGCCGGCAGGACACTTATAAAGGTAGTGGATGACGGGAAAGGAATGTCACCCATCGACGCAAGAAAGTCATTTGAGCATCATGCCACGTCAAAGATACGAAAGGCAGACGACCTGTTCTCTCTTCATACTATGGGGTTTCGGGGGGAAGCTCTTGCAACGATAGCAGCAGTCTCACAAGTGGAACTGCGCACCAGACAGGAAGAGGATGTCGTTGGCACAAGGATAATTATCGCCGGGAGCAAGGTGGAAAGTCAGGAAGTGGTGTCCTGCCCTAAAGGAAGCAGTTTTTCCGTCAACAACATTTTCTTCAATATTCCTGCAAGAAGGAAATTCCTGAAGTCAGATGCAGCCGAACTAAACAATATCCTCAGCATCTTTGAACGCATAGCACTGGTATATCCAGACATCGCGTTCACTTTCCATATTGGAGAGATGGAAAAGTATAACCTCCGCACATGCCAGCGAATGCAGCGCATAGTCGACATCTTCGGCGGCAGAATGCAGCAGGATCTTGTACCAGTAGATGTAAAAACAAGTGTGTGCAACCTTTCGGGATTTGTCGGCAAACCAGAATCTGCAAAGAAAAAAGCAGCCAAGCAGTTTTTTTTCGTCAATGGGAGATACATGAAACACCCGTATTTCCATCGTGCTGTGCTACAAGCTGTAGAGCGGATGATACCTGCTGGAGAACAGATACCATATTTCCTTTATCTGGATGTAAATCCTGAAAATATAGACGTAAATGTCAGTCCAACAAAAACTGACATAAAGTTTGAAAACGAGCAGACAATCTGGCAGATCATCAATGTCGCAGTAAAAGACTCCATCGGTACATTCTCTGACAGCCCCGTCATAGACTTCGATGTAGAAAACCGTCCCGACATACCTGTCTTTCTGGACAATCGAGACAAGGGAGTACCTAAACCAAATGTGAACACAAGTTCCTCATACAACCCTTTTTCAAACAATGCAGAAACCATTTCTCAGAGAAGAAATGGAGCTTCTGATTGGGAATCATTCTACGAGGCATTAAAAAAAGAAGGAATACAAAATGTTTCTGTGCAGTTAAGTAATGTGAAGTATGAAAATACTTCCTTGTGGAACAACTATTCAGAAGATGTAATAACAGAAAAGGGGAACACAAGACTTATAGAAGACAAGTCGTCTGTTCACTACCAGTACAAAGGCACATACATCATAACAGCAGTTAAATCGGGACTTCTGGTCATTGACCAGCATCGCGCCCATTTGCGTGTACTATATGAGCGGTTTATGAAGCAGATTGAAAATCGTACCGCTCCATCACAGAAAGTACTTTTTCCAGAAGTGCTGACATTTTATGGAAATGACGAGGCTACTCTACTTTCTATCCTTGATGACCTTACAATGTTGGGCTTTGACATAACATCACTTGGAGGTGGAAGTTATGCCGTGAATGGTACCCCCGCAGACATACAAGGTGTGAATGTCATAAAGTTGTTGCAGGATATAGTGGCTTCTATAGAGGCAACACCTAAGGAGACAGTCTGTTCCATTATTGCGGAAAGACTCGCTAAACATGCTGCGATAACATACGGCGAACTGCTTGATGACAAAGAAATGGAGAAACTTGTTGCAGACCTCTTCATTTGCAGCAATGTTAACTATACCCCTTCCGGCAAGACAATACTTACAATAATTGAAGATTTAGATGAGCGATTTAACCGTTAAGGAATCTTCTAAATCGAAATGTTCTTCACTGGATAAACACTTATAACAGTTAAATAGTAAACAGTAAATAATATGGTGTCAAAAAAAACAACTGATGTACGCCCTGACGCACTTGAGGGCAATCAGGCAAAACTTAATGCTTTGAACACAGTTCTGGCAAAGATAGAGAAGGACTATGGCAAAGGCTCTATTATGAAGATGAGCCTCAAAAGCATGGAGGGTATAGAAGTAATACCTTCAGGGAGCATCGGACTGGACCTTGCCCTCGGATGTGGAGGTTATCCTAAAGGAAGGATTGTAGAAATATACGGACCAGAAAGTTCTGGCAAGACTACCCTTGCCATTCATGCAATTGCAGAATGCCAAAAGCAGGGCGGTATATGTGCGTTCATTGATGCGGAGCATGCCTTCGACCCATATTATGCCTCAAATCTAGGAGTGAAAGTAGACAATCTTCTCATGTCGCAACCCGACTGTGGGGAGGACGCCCTGCAGATTGTTGATGAGCTAATCTGTTCTGCCGCCGTTGACCTAATTGTGGTAGACTCCGTAGCGGCACTTACCCCTAAAAAAGAGATAGAAGGTGCTATGGGAGACAGTGCAGTAGGATTGCACGCCCGACTCATGTCTCAGGCACTGCGAAAGATGACTGCCAACATCTCCCGCACAAAGACCACTGTCATCTTCATCAACCAATTGCGAGAAAAGATTGGTGTCATGTTTGGCAATCCGGAAACCACAACAGGCGGCAACGCCCTCAAGTTCTATGCCTCTGTACGCATAGACGTCAGGAAAAGCAAGGCCATCAAGGAAGGCAAGGACGACGTAATAGGAAACGTAACAAAGATAAAGATTGTAAAGAACAAGGTTGCACCACCGTTCAAACGCTGTGAGGTGAACATTATGTTTGGTGAAGGAATTTCACGAATCAATGAAATTCTTGACCTCGGAGTGGAACTCGACATCATAAAGAAGGCAGGCGCAATGCTCTCTTACGAAGGCATAAAGATAAAGGGTAAGGACAACTTCCTCGCCACCCTTAAGGACAACGAAGAGTTGGCAGAAGAGATATCCGGAAAAATTGTCTCGCTAATTCGTAATACTGGTGCCGCACTTCCTGTATCAAGTGACAGCGATGAAGAAGAGGAAACAGACGAATAATCAATGAAAGTGGAGTTTTCTCTTCACATTTCTGATTAATAACCAAATACCCTCAATAGTAAATTGTAAAAAGTCAAATAGTAAATGAAATTATGTTAAAAAGAATTACCGCAGCTGAGGCAGCTGCACTTATCAAGAACGGCGACAATCTGGGATTGTCAGGATTCACACCCGCAGGTACAGCAAAAGCAGTAACACGCGAACTTGCCGTAATAGCAAAGAGAGAGATAGAAGCCGGTAAGGAGTTTAAGGTAGGAATACTCACTGGAGCTTCTACAGGACAGAGCACAGACGGGGTGCTTGCTGAAGTCGGCGCCATCAAATACCGTGCACCTTACACAACAAATCCATCTTTCCGCAAACATGTCAATGCTGGAGAGATTGCATACAATGACATACACCTTTCCCAAATGGCACAGGAAGTGCGTTATGGATTTCTTGGTCAGGTCGATTGGGCAATAATCGAAGTGTGCGACATTGAGGAGTTAGGAGAAAGGACACGTATCTATCTAACTTCTGCAGGAGGTATCGCACCAACAGTTTCTCGACTTGCAAAAAACGGCATTATTCTTGAACTCAATGCATTCCACTCAAAGAACGCCAAGTATCTCCACGATGTCTATGAGCCGAAAGACCCACCACTTCGTGAGCCCATTATGATCACGAAGGTTTCCGACCGCATTGGAAAGCCATACATCGAGCTTGACACAACTCGCATTGTCGGTGTTGTTGAGTGCGACCTTGCAGACGAAGCTCGTGCATTCAAGGACAACGACCCCGTTACCGACAACATAGGTTTCCGTGTGGCAGAGTTCCTTGTATCAGAGATGAAGCGTGGCATCATACCATCAACCTTCCTCCCCCTGCAGAGCGGTGTGGGGTCAACTGCAAACGCAATACTCGGTGCTCTTGGTCACGACAAGGCAGTCCCTGATTTCAACGTTTACACCGAAGTGCTTCAGGACAGTATCGTTGGTCTGATGATGGACGGACGTGTGAAGCAAGCTTCCACATGTTCGCTCACCGTCTCTAACGAATGTCTTAAACAGGTTTATGACAATATTGACCTCTTCAAAGACCGCCTGACAATCCGCCAATCAGAAATCTCAAACAGCCCTGAGGTAATCCGCCGATTGGGTGTCATCGCCATCAACACCGCAATAGAGTGCGACATCTACGGCAACACAAACTCCACACACATCTGCGGTACGAAAATGATGAATGGTATTGGTGGATCAGGAGATTTCGAGCGTAATGCATATATATCTATCTTCACCTGCCCCTCGGTCGCTAAGAATGGAATGATAAGTTCCATAGTACCATTCGTCAGCCACCAAGATCATTCAGAACATGATGTGAACATCATAGTTACAGAGCAGGGAATAGCCGACCTCCGAGGCAAATCACCCATTCAACGTGCTCGTGCCATTATAGAAAACTGCGCACACCCCGACTATAAGCAGTTGCTGTGGGACTATCTGAAAATATCCTCTACCGGACAGACGCACCACAACCTCCGCGCAGCTTTTGCAATGCATGATACCTTCCTAAAAAAGGGAGATATGCACCTTACAGACTTTGCTGAATATTCAAAGTAGGCGCTATGAAAGTCATTACCAACCCTCTTATTCCCTTTAAAGGTTTCAGCGCGATAAATCTTTTTGGGATAATGTTTGTAAGAACACGGACGAGAGTTGATTGGCAGATGATTAACCACGAGAGCATCCATTCTGCACAGATAAAAGAACTGTTTTACCTGCCGTTCTATGCCATTTATTTGGCAGAATGGATGTTCCGTTTTTTCTTTACAAAACATCGTTTCTCAAAGAACGCCTACCTCAACATGTCATTTGAGCGTGAGGCATTTGCACACGAAACTCAGCGCAACTACCTGAAAAAAAGGAAGCATTTCGCACAATGGAGATCGATGATAATAGTGAATAATGAAAAGTGAATAGTTTGCAGCCGCACAGACTGTTCACATTCAAACTTCGCGGCAGCCAA
This sequence comes from Bacteroidaceae bacterium, assembly GCA_021443285.1. Taxonomy (GTDB): domain Bacteria; phylum Bacteroidota; class Bacteroidia; order Bacteroidales; family Bacteroidaceae; genus Prevotella. The sequence goes on along the minus strand of JABUUG010000011.1, from coordinate 3,552 downwards.
CTATTCATTATTCACTATTAGTTTAAACGCCACTGCACATATGGTCAAGAATAATATTAATCATTTATACGACATTTTGTGCATAAAGAAAACCATGACTTTTGTCTGTTTGAATTACATTTGCGGCTGGCTATAAAATGATTTGGAGAGAGAGCGAACAATGCCCCCCAAGTTCCCATCCCCCAGCTACCTGTTCAAATGTATTTGATAGCGACAGATACCGGAAAACATAGAAAAGACGTATTATGAATAACAACATCAACAATATCTTCATACAGCTTCTCCACATGGCACAGTTACGAGTGTGGGTATATGACTGTGCCACAGATCAGATAAGTTATGTTCTTAATGATGGAACAGTGGAGGAGAGTATGTCGTTTCAGGATCATATGAATATGAAATGCCCTGAGGACTGGCCAGAGATATACAAGAGTCTTGAGTTCATTTCAAAAGAACTAAAGCCTTATCCTTACCCTATTCGCTGGAGGTATTTTGATGAGTCTCAGCCAGATGGGTTTCGTCATACAGAGAATAATATCTATCCTATTGTGGAAGATGGAAAACTTCTAAAGGTTTACGGAACGGAACAGGATATCAGTGCGTCATACAGGAGGCAGAAAGCGGCTGAAGATGAGAGTAGAGAAAAATCCATATTCCTTGCAAGGGCGAGCCACGATATTCGAAATCCTCTGAATGCAATTCTTAGTATATCGGAAATGATGTGTGATGCTGAGAGTGTGGAAGAACGTAAGGAACTGTTTGAAGTAATGAAGACGAGCGAAGAGTCTCTTCGTATGCTTATCGCAGACATTCTTGACCTCTCCCGAATAGACAGTGGCGTAGTCTCTATACAGAAGACTGAGTTTAATGTAAAGAAACTGATATTAGGGGTGATTACTTCATTCAAACTACAGGATGGTGGTAGCCACACCATTCAGTTTGTGGATGAATCGGAAAGTTCGATGTTTTTTTCTGATTACCAGCGTATTTCACAGATTCTGAACAACTATATTTCAAACGCGATAAAGTATAGTAGTAAAGGCACAGTAGTAACAATAACTTTGCGCAACTCTAAGTTGGATGGGCTGTATGTTTCTGTGCGTGATGAGGGTTGCGGCATGAGTGAAAAGAACAGAAGTGATGCCTTTAAGGAATTCACCCGTTTTAATTCCGATGTGCCGGGTACTGGCCTAGGATTATCAATATGTAAGCGACTGATTCAGCAGCTTGGTGGTGACGTTGGTGTTGAATCTAAGCTTGGCGTTGGTTCAACATTTTGGTTCCACATAAGGTGATTTATTTGTGGTTTAAGGCAACTTCTGTTAATTCAGTGGTTGCCTGAATTTTGTTCATCAGATAGTGTTTTTTGGAAATCATCCAGTAGTAGAAGACTCCAATTGCATTTACAGCCACCCCTGTCCAGAATGCAGCAGAATAGGCATTGTTTTCACTGATGACACCTCCCAAAATAACTCCAGCACCTATGCCAGCATCCCATGCAACAAGTAGTGTGGAGTTGGCTGTTCCTCGTCTAGAATTATCGGTGAGGTTGATGAACATATTCTGCATTGCTGGCCAGAGGTGTCCGTTGCCGAGCCCGACACAGACAGCAGATGCGTAGTATCCTATTTCGTTCGGAAGTGCAACAAAAAGGAAATATCCGATTAGCGAAACTGAAACTCCAAAGGAAGCGTTTTGAACAATTCTCCCTTTTTTGAGGGACTGCGCTCCAACGATGCGTGACATAATAAGTCCGAGTGAGAGTACGGCAAACCAAATGCCCGTGGCAGAGGAGTTGTTTAATATGTCTCTACTGTATATGGCAAGATATGTAGAGATAATTCCAAAGGGGAAAGCCATGCAGACTATTGTAATGCTCTCAGGTATGGCATTGATAAGGAAGAATCGGTCAAGGGATACTGGCATTTTGCCTTTGACTGGTGTCCTGTATCGGCATTTTACAGTGGAGTCAATGATTAATCCAAGCAGTGCGATAGCGAGTGATAGTGAGAAGAGGAGCGTGAAGTTGTTTGTTGCATGGTAGAGTGTTATGCCGCATGTCGGTCCGATTGCCATTGCAATATTGTTGCTTATGCCGTAATATCCTATTCCTTCAGTGCGTCGAGATGATGGTAATGAGTCTATCATAACAGTGGAGTTAGAGACGGTTGTTGCTCCGAATGGGATGCCATGAAGTGTTCTTACAATTGCAAAGAGTAGTACTGTGGGGGCAATGAGATAGCCAGCGAAGAATAGTGCGAAAAGGGCGTAGCAGAGTACAAGGACTTTTTTTCTTGGAAAACAATCGACGATGTATCCGCTGAACAAGCGTGCGAGGAGTGCAGTAATGGTATATCCGCACAAGACGACTCCCGTCAGGGACTGACCTGCATTAAAAACATCGTTGAGATAGATGGGTAATAGTGGTACTACGAGATGGAAGGCGAAGAAGAGCATAAAATTTGCCGTCCACACTTTTATGTAATTGCTGTTCCAGAGCTTCAACATTTTTTTACTTGTGGTGGGTTATATAAATTATTGATAGATATTCTTAACGTGTAGTGAAGTGGAGTTATCTCCCGCATTAACTCCACCATTATTTTATTTTTTGCAAAAATAGCTATTGGGGATTATGTAAAAAGCGTATGTTAATTAAAAAAACTCAAAAATCATGTGTTTGCTCTATTATTTCGCATGTAGGATTTGATAATACGTGAGAAAGAGTGTATTTTTGCGGCGAAAAGCCTTCTACCACAATTATTTCCCTTAAAGGAGAGGAAGGTATAGAAGGTTTCAACATTTATGATATTAATTTTTAGGAAGAAAGTAAAATATGTCAAAATACACAGGCACACAGACGGAGAAGAATTTGGAGGCAGCACTTGCTGGAGAATCATTAGCAAGGAATCGGTACACATATTTCGCTCAAAAGGCGATGGATGATGGTTTGGATCAGGTGGCGGCAATATTCACTCAAACAGCGGAGAATGAGAGGGAACATGCCAAGTTGTGGTTTTGTGAACTTGAGGGTATTGGGAGTACTGCTGAGAATCTTACGGTTGCAGCAATGGGCGAAAGGGATGAATGGACTGGTATGTATGCTGGTTTTGCGAAGACTGCTGAGGAGGAGGGGTTTGTTGAACTGGCAAATAAGTTCAGAGAAGTGGCAGAAATAGAGAGGCGTCATGAGGAGCGTTTTCGCTCTATGCTTGAGGATATTGAGGCGCAAGCTCTTTTCAAGCAGAGTGAGGTTAAGATTTGGGAATGTAAAGACTGCGGTAGTGTTGTTGTTGGGATTAAAGCTCCAGATATTTGCTCTACGTGTGGTCATAGGAAAAGCTATTCATCGAGTCTGATTACGATGCTGCGTCACTATATTGCGCAGAATGATAAGAGGTAAAGGTAGGTTTTATCAATTGGGAGTTAACTTCTCTAACTCCATAATTAATTGATTTTGATTTTTAATCACTAAAAAAGAATGATTATGAAAAAATACGTAGGAACAGAGACTGAGAAGAATCTTGCAGCTGCTTTTGCAGGGGAGTCTCAGGC
>JABUUG010000119.1 GCA_021443285.1 Bacteroidaceae bacterium | reverse complement strand
TATTCTTTTTGATAAATGGTATGTGCCTTTACTTGGGTTGTTGCAAAGAATCGGCGGCGTCTGCAAAAACACTGTTCTTGTCGATTGTAACGATAACTCCTTTTGCAATCTCAATGTCGAGTGTCCCCTTCTCAAGGCTCACGGAGCGAACGGTAGCGTGCACTCCCCCCGCAGTAACAACTTTGTCTCCTGCAGCAAGAGAGTTTTGGAATTTCTTTATTTCCTTCTGCTTTTTTTGCTGAGGACGAATCATAAAAAACCACATGATGGCAAATATTGCAACCATCATGATGAGGAAGCTCATATTGCCTCCTTGTGCTGCCTGTGAAGCGAGATACAGATTATTCATTTTCTTATTTTTATTAATGGATATAGGAATCTGCCAAATAGTGAACTACATTTTCTTTAGGAGTACTCCTTCGGCTATGAGTTGGCGTGCTATAGCATCAAGCATTCCGTTTATATAGCTTGAACTTTTGGTTGTGCTATACGCTTTGGCGAGTTCAATGTATTCGTTGATGGTAATTTTTATTGCTATCTCAGGGAATGTAAACATCTCGGCGAGTGCGACTCTCATTATGACGGAGTCCATGAGCGAGAGTCTTGATAAGTCCCAATTTTTTGATGCAGCCTGTATATAGCTCTGAAATTGTGTAGAATTTTGTATGGTTGTTCGGAAGAGCCTGATAGCAAACTGGTGAATGTCGCTGTCTTGGTATTCTTGGATAAGTGGCTGCTTGGTAGCGTTTTCCGTTGAAAATCGTCGGATAGTTTTTAGGACAAACGTATCGATGACATATTTGTCATCGTTCCAATATAGGCTTCTGCCTTCGAGAGCTTCGGCGAGTTGGTCGTTTTGGGAGATGATGTTCTTGTATATTATGCACCACAGTTCTTTGTCTTCTTCATAGGTTGTGGAGTCTTTCTGCATATATTCTTGGTAGCTCTGACTCTGTAGAATCAACTGCAAAAGGTGTCTTACGACTTCGATGTCTTCGCTCCAAGAAATGTTCTTGTGTGCAGAAAGCTCAAGAAACGATTCGTTGGACTTCAACTGTAGTGCAAACTGATTATCGATGAATCTTCGTTTTGGAGTACTTTGTTTTTCTCTCTCAGCTTTGGCTGCCTCAAGCCCCCAAATGTGTTCAGCTTCATCTCTGATTGCATTAATGAGATTGAGCTGTAGGAGGTAGAGTTCGTATGCCTTAGACATGCTGAAGAGCAGTTCTTTTTCAGCATTGGTAGGGTCATTGTTATCATTGACGAAGTAGGCGTATGCAAGCTGTATTATTTTTGTTCTTGTGAGCTCTCTGTTAATCATTTTGACAGTTATTTTTGCACATATCGGGGGCAAAAGTACTGAATTAGCAAATATCACACAAGAAAAGGGGCTTTTTTTGGCAAATATTCAACGTTTATCAATGTATTCTTTGAAATAAGCAGTACTTTTGCAGACGCTTTTTTGACAATCCGCTTTGTGTGATGGTGAATTAGCAGTGATTAATTAACTAATTTAGAGTAACACATTAAAACAAACTGAAATGAAAGAATTTTCAATCAACGGTACATTGCGTACTGATTTGGGGAAGAAGGCTTCCCGCGAGCTTCGCAAGCAGGATCTTATCCCTTGCAACATCTACGGTGAGAAGAAGGACGATAATGGTCCTGTAGCAGAATCGTTTACTGTACCAATGGCAGATCTCCGCAAACTCATCTACACTCCGAACGTTTACATCGTGAACATTAATCTTGGAGGTGAAGAGAAGAAGGCTGTGATTAAGGAAATCCAGTTTCACCCGACAACGGATAAGGTTCTTCATATAGATTTCTACGAAATTACAGCAGATAAGGACATTGTCATTGGTGTGCCAGTGAAGCTCAACGGTCTTGCAGAAGGTGTTCGTGCCGGTGGTCGTCTAAACCTGTCGATACGTTCAATAAAGGTTAAGGCAAAGTACACAGCAATACCTGACGTGCTTGAGATAGATGTTACTCATCTTGAAATAGGCAAGTCAATTAAGGTTGGTTCTCTGAGCTTTGAGGGGCTGCAGTTTGCAACAAGTCCAGAGGTTGTGGTTTGTTCGATTAAGGCTACCCGTAAGTCCATACAGGCTGCGAACGCTGAATAATGGAGAAGTATTTGATTGTTGGTCTTGGCAATCCTGGCGACGAATATGCGAAGACGCGACACAATATAGGCTGGATGACATTGGACGCTTTTGCAAAGGCGTCCAATGTCTGTTTTAGCGACAGGCGTTACGGGCATGTGGCGGAGTTGAGCGTGAAGGGCAGAAGACTTTTCCTGCTGAAGCCGACCACTTACATGAATCTGTCCGGTAATGCTGTGCGTTATTGGCTAAATGAGGAGAGGATTCCGACGGATCATCTTCTGATTGTTGTTGATGAACTGCAACTGCCGTTAGGTAAACTGCGACTGAAGGCAAGCGGAAGCAATGGCGGGCACAATGGCTTGGGGCATATCCAACAGCTCATCGGGCAGGGATATGCAAGACTGAGGGTTGGTATTGGCAACGACTTCAACAGAGGGGGGCAGATTGACTATGTGCTTGGGGAATTTTCAGATGATGAGAGGGAGTCTCTGGTGCCAGTCATTGCCACCGCGGGTGAGATAATAAAAAGTTTTGTGCTCAGCGGTGTTGATTTTACGATGAACCTGTTCAACAAGAAATAAGGCAATGTCTTACATTTTCAGGACCTATAATAAATCTTAATTCAGGGCAAGTGGTCAGGACACGAGGGATTTTACTAATATTGCGGGGCCTGTATTTTACTCAGGAATCTTTTGGTATAAAGAGCCTGTAGATATTACATCCTGCGAGGTTTCCGAGTACAACGCCCCCCCATATGGTTAATACTGAAATAGCATTGTCTGCGAGCAGTGTGCGCGATGCCATAGAGTAATAGAATGCGTCGGCTATGCTGTGTGTGAATCCGCAAAGTATGAAAACGGGGACTCCAAAGAGTAGCGGTAGGAACTGTTGTTTTCTTGCGAACTCAACGGCTGTTGTCATGATGAGTCCGCATGGTATGGCAAGTAGTCCGGATTTTAGTGGTCCGAGGAGCAGTCTCTTCTGCACTATTGTGTCGGCGGCATGTGTAAGTGATGGTGTGGTGTATCGAATGAGTAATGCTGTGAGGACGCATCCGATGATGTTTGCAAGGAGTATGAGCGCGAGTGCGCGCCATGTGCTGCGTGTAACATATCCTGCTGTTCCTGTGTAAAGTTTTAGCTTGTAATGTACGACTGTAAGTAGTCCGAATGCGAAGAGTACTGCTCCAAGTATTCCCTGTATGTTGAGGAAGACGGTTCCTCCGATTGAGATGGCGATGCCTGCGAAGATGGCAAGTCTAAAGGTATTCACGATTTTGATTGTTTTTGGTTTATTATTCTTGCTCTGGCAAGCGGCAAAAGCCGGTTACCGGGATGTCGAGATAAAGTGGGAGGGGATGAGGGGGCGGTTTGGGCCGCATCACTTTTGCGCTGACGCGCAAGGAACGGGGGTGGAGGTGTTGAACTCGTGTTGTAGTGTGCGTGCTATTCCTTCCTGCAGTGTGAAGGGAGGGATGAATCCGATGGAATGTGCTTTTGTGGCGTCGAATTGTGTTGTAGCGCAGAATTTCCTTACTCTGACGGAGCTGACTGGGAGTTTTTTTCTGGTGAGGGTGGCGATGATGTCGAGGATGTATGCTGCTGTGATTCCGAGTGCATATGGAAGATGTATGGCTGGAGTGGCTTTGTGGAGTAGTGTGCTTGTGTATGAGACGAGTGTGTTCATGTCGATATCAGGTTTGTCGACATAGTTGTAAACGTTGTAGCCTGTGGTCTTGTTTTGTAGTAGGAAGTTGATGAATGCAACGAGATTTCCGACGTATGCCATTGACTTCTTGTTTTTCCCTGTTCCGACGATGAGGAAATGTCCTGTTGCTATCTGTTTAAAGAGGTTGTAGACATTGCCGCGATTGTTTTCACCGAATACTACTGTGGGCCGTATGATATTGATATTCCAGTCGTGATGTGTTTTGTACCACTGCTGTAGTGTTTGTTCTGCGAGCCATTTGCTTTTTCCGTAGTGGTTAAATGGGTCGGAGTTGTGTGTCTCATCGGGGTTATTTTTGTTTAGGCCGTATATGGCGACGCTGGATATGAAGAGGAGTCGCTTGACGTGTGCTTTTTCCATTGCCTGAAGGACGTTTTGTAGTCCTTTTACGTTAGTGTCGTAATAGAGTGATGTGGGTCTGACGTCGTCGCGATGCTGTGCTGCGAGGAGGCACACACAATCGGTATTATTGATGTGGGCAGACATCTGTTCGAGACTGCGTACGTCTGCAATGGAGGTGATGTGATTGTAAAGGGCGCTTGGCTGTAAATCTATGTTTTTGAGCTGATATTGTGGATTGGTACTGAGTGTTTGTATGAGTCGTGTACCAATGAATCCGGAGGCTCCGATGCCAACACCTATTTCTGCAATAATGTTTGCCTTGGCCGTCAGGAAATTTCGGTGGGTACGGATGAATACAATGCCATCACTTCGCCCATGTCCAAACTGGGCTGGACAAACAATCTGGTGACAGGCATTTCCCGCAGCGATTTCCTTTCGCTTGACGAATCGGATGCTATTATGCCCCGACGGGGTG
>JABUUG010000118.1 GCA_021443285.1 Bacteroidaceae bacterium | reverse complement strand
GACCGGAAGTGTTCTTGAGGAAGCACTTCTCATAGCGTGGGTCCTGATAGTCGTCGTTCCACATTGTGCCGAAGATGGCGAGGTTGGCTACAACGTTCTGCTGGTTCGAGCCGAACTTCGTGGAAACCTCTTCTGCATAGAACGGGCTCATCTGTCCTGTCTCATCCTTCCAGCAGTTCTGGAATGCGATGTCCTCTGTTGGGAGGGCGTCGTCTGCCTCTATCAGCTTTCTGACAGCGTCCTGATTGTTCACCACACCGCTCTGGCGCATCATGATGCGGAGCTTGAGGGCATTGGCAAACTTAATCCAGTCGCCGGCAGTGGAACCTGGCATGAGGAAGTTTGTGCAAACAGGTGCGGCGGTGTTTGAGCCGACAGCTGCGATAGCCTCGTCGAGCTCTGCGAGTATGCCTGCATAAATCACGTCGCCGCCATCAAACTTTGGAGCTGTGTTAGATGGGTCGAGAGCCTCTGTGTAAGGTATCTCGCCGTAGCAGTCAACAAGCACCTGATATGCGAATGCGCGATAAACGGTTGCAGCGAGTGCCGAAGCGTTGTCGCCACTTGCAAGAGCGAGGTCGCGGGCTGTGGTAAGGTTCTTTATGGCACGTGCGGTGAGCTGTGTGTACGTGCTGCTGGAACGTGTTGCACTCTGCTGGAACTGAGAGTAGTCGATATAGTTGGAAGTACCGAACTGGTGTGCGTAATACTGTACATAGTATCCGCCAGTGATACGGAGGTAGTCTCCGTAGCTTGAAGCAAGGTTCATCTCGGCACCCGGCATAAGGATGGCAGGTGTCATCTGGCTCTCAGACGGCGACGTCGGGTCGGTGTTGATGTCCAGCCACTTGTTGCACGAGGTAAGAGAGAGTCCGAGAAGCATTGCTATGTAAACATATATTCTTTTCATAATATTTCTGTTGTTTATGCTTTTAGCGGATTAGAATTTGACGTTGAGGTTGAAACCGAATGTGCGGCAGCCGGGGTTGGTGTAGAGCTCACCGAAGAGACCGGCGAGGTCGTTGCCATAAGAAGAAGCCTCCGGGTCAATGTAGCGGTTGTCCTTGGCTGTCCATGTGAAGACGTTGTTGCAGAAGAACGACACGCCGAGTCCGCTGAGACGGAGAGCATTGGTGATGCTGCGTGGGAACTGGTATGCCAGTGTGATGTTGCGGAGCTTCACGAATGAGCGGTCCATCAGGTAAGCCTCACAGCCGTAACCGTAGCCATAGTCGTTGAAGTAGTCCTGATAGCTTGAGTTTGTCATGTAGAGAGGTGTGGTGTTCTCAACATATCCTCCATTGCCGTCGCTTACCACTGAGTTTGGTATCACGAACGGACGACGGTCGTTGTATGTTGTGATTGCACCGTTACCTGTGAACTGCATGAGGTTTCTTGTACGCGAGAACATGTAGCCGCCCTTACGTATGTCGAGAGCTGCGCTCAGCGAGATGCCCTTCCATGTGAATGAGGTTGTGAAACCGCCTGTCCAGTCGTAGTTCACGTTCTTGCCTGTGTTCTGCACCTCTGTGGTGAGCACCGGCTGACCGTTCTGGTCAACAATCATCTTGCCGTCCTCTGTATAAGTAGGCAGGTATGCGTAGAGCGAACCGATAGGCTCTCCCTCAACAGCGCGCATATATACAGCGTCGTTACCGGCAGAGAATGAGTTGATGTTCACCATACCACCCTCAAGGCTTTCAGGCATTGAGAGCACCTTGTTGTTGTTCTTTGCGAAGTTGAAACCGAGTTCCCACTTGAAGTCCTTGATCTGTACAGGCACAGTGTTGATGAGGAGCTCAACACCGCTGTTGCGAACCTTACCGAAGTTTGTTACCTGATAAGAGAAACCTGTCGATGGGTCAACCGGGAGTGTGAATATCTGGTCTTTTGTGGTACGGTTGTAGTAAGAGAAGTCGATGTTGATGCGGTTGTTGAAGAACGCGAGGTTGATACCGGCCTCGAACTCGTCTGTCATCTCAGGCTTCAGTGTTGTGGAACCGATGGTAGAGGCTGCCTGGAACGAGTTAACACCGTTCATCGGGAACTGTGCTATGTCAGAACCGTAGTATCCGTTGGCGTAAGCCTGTGTGTAGCGCAGCGCTGTCTGATAGACATTGGCATCGTTACCGGTACGTCCGTAAGCCACGCGCACCTTACCGAATGTGAGCACGTTGTTCTTCGGGAGGTGGTTGGTGAAGATGTAGCTGAGAGTTGCGCCAGGATAGAAGAAGCTGTTCTTCTCCATTGGGAGTGTTGACGACCAGTCGTTGCGTGCTGTTACATCGAGGAAGATTGTCTCGTCCCAACCGATGGTAACGTCAGCAAAGAGACCCACGAGGCGGCGCATTGACTGCGACTCCGAGAGCAGCGACTTTGTAGAGCCGTTGCTGAGCTGCCAGAAGCCTGTAGGGAATGTGAGGCCGGAGGTCTGTCCACCCATACCTGTGTAGTAACGCTCGTTGAGGTTCACACCGAGGATGGCTGTGAGGCTGAGGCGGTCGTTCACGAAGTTGTCTGTATAGTTGATGAGGAAGTCGTGGTTGAGCTCATGCTTGCGGAAGTACATTGTTGAGACATAACCAGACTGGTTCATGTTGGAAGGGGCATAGCCGTAGTCCTCGTTGATGAGCTTGTCGTCGAGGGCGATTTCCGGATAGCCGGCCTTCTGGTCAGCGTCTGTATAGTCGAAGCCGAAGCGGTATGTGAGGGTGAGCTGCTTGATAGGGTTGACATCAACCTGCACCTTACCGAAAATCTGCTTTGAGCTGTTGCGGTTGTAGTTGTTCTCTATTGACCAGTACGGGTTGGTGATGCCGTAAGGTGTGAACCATGCCTCAGGGGTGTTGAACGCATTGGAGAGGTCCTTACGGTCAACAAGCGTCAGGTCGCGCGGGAACTCGTAGATACCATCGATAGGCGATGTACCCTGATATGTGCTGACTGTGTTAGCCTCAGATGTGGAGAGGTTCACTGTAGAAGAAATCTTCAGCCAGTCGGTTGCCTTGTAGCTTCCGCGGAAGGCGAGAGTGTTGCGCGAGTATGTGTCCTTGTTTGAAGGCATGATACCGTCGTCATAGTTGTAACCGTAGCTGAGGTAGTAGGACACCTTCTCGTCGTTGCTGAGACCACTGATAGAAACGTTGTGCGATGTGTTTACGCCGGTCTCAAAGAAGTCCTTGACGTTGCTCGGCACTGCGCTGTATGTGTGGATGAGCTGCTGGTTGTTCCAGATAGGACCGTATACCTGCTGCGAGCCGTCCATCTCCGGTCCCCATGAACCGTTCTCGATGTATGTCTGCATACCGTTCCAACCCTGTCCGAACTTGTTCTGGAACTCAGGGAGGAGGCTGACAGTCTTGGCCTGTACGCTACCGTCGTAAGAGATGGTGAAGTTGCGCTTCTGTCCGCGCTTGCCACCCTTTGTCGTAACAACGATGACACCGTTGGCAGCACGTGAACCGTAGAGTGCTGTAGCGGCAGCGCCCTTGAGCACTGTCATCGACTCGATGTCTGAAGGGTTGATGCTTGTGATACCACCAAGGGCAGTGGTGTGCTCGTCGTCTGTAGAGAAGAGTGAGGAATAACCACCGGTGGTTGACTGCAATGGCACACCGTCAACTACGTAGAGCGGCTGGTTGCTGCCGTTGATAGAAGAGATACCACGGATGATGACCGAGTTAGCCTGTCCCGGCTCACCTGAAGTGGTGTTCACCTGAAGACCTGCCACCTTACCCGCAAGGGCTGATGTGGCGTCGGAGAGAGCGCCCTCCTTGAGGACATCGTCCTTGACAGTCTGTGCAGAATAACCGAGGGTCTTCTCCTTACGGGTGATACCCATAGCTGTTACGACAACCTCGTCGAGGAGAGCATCGTCGGGAGTAAGCTGCACACGCATAGACTTTATAGCCTTTGCGGTAACCGTTGTCATTCCCACATAAGAAAACTCAAGAGAAGCCCCCTTGTTGGGAACTGTGATAGCGAAACGGCCATCGATGTCGGTGATAACGCCCTGCGAATTGCCGACAATCTTGACGGTGGCTCCAACTATCGGCTGGCCATCTTCGCTCGACACGACTGTACCAGTTACGTCCAATGTCTGCGCCATTGCCATGCCAATGAAGGCGAACAACGACACGAGGACCATAGTTAGTCTTTGTTTCATAAAAGGATTAAATTGTTAATTGATATAATGTGATTTCTTTACTTCAAACAATCGTTCCACCTCGCGGCGGTGTCTCTCTTTTTTTCGATATACCGGACAATCTTCTGTACAAGACGCCGTTGTCCTCCAAATTCCGCTGCGGAGCGGCAAAACTTCCTTCAACTCTCCCTATATATATTAATGTGTCATCATAACACCCTACAAGGGATATAAAGTCCATGCGTAGTTTACAATTCTCGGCAAAATTATGGCATTCAGCAACATTTTGGTTTGGAATCATTGAAAAAAGTAACAATTCTTTCACATCTTTTGACAAATATTAACACTTTGATTATCCGGATTGTCCAAAACGCTGGTTACAAAAAGGACAACAGGCACAAAAACAAAGTGTCAGAAAAAAAGCCTTTATACTGACACTTTGACCCTTCAGGGAATACCAGAACATGCCACTTACGATGCCTATGTATGCCACTTACGCCAGTACTTGGGCATGAATTACTGC
>JABUUG010000117.1 GCA_021443285.1 Bacteroidaceae bacterium | reverse complement strand
CACTGTCGGTTCGTTGTGAAGAGTTTATGGGTGAGTGTGTGTTAATATTTGTGGCTGATGAACTCCGTCTTGTCGGCAGCGAGATACTTGAAGTAGTATATCACGTGCTGCCAGAGCAGGTAGAGCTCGAAGTGGGTTATTATCCTGCTCTTCAGTTTTATGCGGAACCTCTTGAGCGATTTCTTGGCGAGATACTCTCTTGCGGCGAGTCCTGCGGCAAAGCATACGGCAGCTGTCAGGGCAGGTATCCAGCGACTTGTGCATAACGCCCACACTATCAGTGCGAAAAAGAATGGGAAAGACAAATGAAGCACCGCCTGGTCGAGTCCCACGGTAAGGCGGTGGGACCATCTGCGCAACAGGTGTTTGCGCGTCTCCTGGAAGCAGCGGTGGTAGAGGTCGAACTCATGTGCAGTGTATTTCGTCCTCTCGCACCATGCGTCGGGATTTGTCTCCACTGCCACATTGTCGCGTGTGGCGTATGAATTGACAAGGAACTCATACTCTCCGAATGTGTATTTCAGGTTGCCGGAAAAGCCTTTGCCCCTCATGAACATCGACTTGCGGAACATGATGTTGCCGCCAGCCGTGCTGTATGCTGTGCCGCGCTCTGCCTGTCGGAGGTTGTACAGTTGCCACAGCATCCGCTCAAAGCGCTGGAAGTCGTCGAACCTCTGCTCACGGGCATCGGCATAGGTGTATGGGGCAGCGCGGTTAATGGTCCCCTGTCCGTTGACGATGAACTTTTCGGTTGCCACCATGGTATATCCCAAGACAATGTCCTTGCCAGCACAGTTGCGCGCCATGACTGCAAGCCACTTGTTGGACAAGGGCTGGGTGTGCGCGTCGGTGAGCACTATCCATTCGTTCTTGGCAGCCTTTACTCCTAAAGTCGCGGCGAGCTTTTGCAGACCCATATAGTGGGAGGAGTCTGGCACGTATGTTACCCTCAGCCGCTCCTTGTTCGGGAGCTGGTCCAGCTGGTACTGATAGCCTTCCTCCTTTACTTTCTCATTATCCACAACAAGCACCACCTCATACTCCGCATCGTATTCCTGCGTGAGGTATGCATTCATCTTCATCAGAACGCCTTCCGGGTCGTCAAATGCGGAGACAATCACACTGAGCGGCGGCATCTTGACCCCCTCTGCGCCAATGTATTTGCGCGGTTTCTTCAGCCTCCTGAAATATGCGGAGCATAGCGGAAGCAGCAACGCTGCTCCAACCGATGCTATTATAATGATGATGCTTGTTGTGTTGAGCATAGTGTTTGATGCGTTGATTTACAGTTCGTCTGATGTCCATCCTTTTGGCAGCTGGCGGCAGTTGTACTGCGATGCCATTATCTCGCCGTATGCTCCGGCAGAACGCAGGGCGATGAGGTCGCCGCGTTTGGTCTTGTTCACCTTGCGTGCCCTGCCGAACACGTCGGTCGATTCGCAGATGGGGCCTACCACATCATACACCTCCTCTTCCTCGTCGCTCATAATGTTCTCTATCTTATGGTATGCATCGTAGAGGGCGGGGCGGATAAGGTCCGGGAAACCGGCATCAACAATGAGGAACTGCTTTGCAACCCCCTGTTTAATATATAATGTACGCGCGATGAGTGTGCCGCACTGTGCCACCACTGCCCTGCCAAGCTCGAAGTGGAGCGTCTGGCCGTCGCGCAGCTTCAGCCCGTCGGAGTAGGTCTTGAAGTAGTCCCTGAAGTTTGGCACAGGGTTGGCATCAGGGTTTTCGTAGTCAATGCCCAGTCCGCCGCCCACGTTTATGCTCTTCAGGGCGATGCCCTCGGCGTCGAGTTGCTCTTGCAGTTCGTTTATGCGCTGGCACAGAGCCACAAAGTCGTCCATCACCAAGAGCTGCGAACCGATGTGGAAATGCAGTCCCATGAAGTTTATGTTCTTCATTGCCTCTGCCATGCGTATGGCTTTCACCATGTCGCGCATGGCAATGCCGAATTTGTCTTCCGCAGTGCCGGTCGTGATGTTGGCGTGTGTGTGTGCTCCCACCTCAGGGTTTATGCGGAATGCCACGTTTGCTGTCGTGTCGAGCTGTGCGGCAAGGTCGTTTATTACCTCCAGTTCCGGCAGGCTCTCCACATTGAAGCAGGAGATGTTCAGGTTCAGTCCGAGCTCTATCTCCCAGTCTGCCTTCGCCACTCCGGCAAACACAATCTTGCTCGCGGGGAATCCGGCAGCCACTGCCGCCTCTATCTCTCCGCCGCTCACGCAGTCTGCCCCCAGTCCGCTCTGTGCGATGATGCGCAGAACCTTCGGGTTTGCATTTGCCTTTATGGCATAGTGTACGCAGAAGTTCTCATACTTGCCCGCCTCTTCATTGATGGTCTTGAGAGTCTCTCGCAGCAGGTCTGCGTCGTAGTAGTAGAAGGGCGTGTCGATGTTGTTCAGTTGTTGTGTTGGAAAAGTCATGGTTGTTTTGTTTGTTTAGTTTGTTGGTCTATGGTTGCCTAAAGTCTGTGAAAAAGATTTACTTCTTGAACAGCATGTTCTGCAGGGCCTGCAGGGCATTTATCTTGTCTTCCTGCCTGATGAGGAACGATATGTTGAAGTTTGAACCTCCGTAGGACACCATTCTCACGGGGATGTCCTTCATGGCGTCGGTTGCAAGTGTCTCAAAGCCGACGTTGTTCCACTCAAGGTCGCCCACCACGCAGATGATGCACATGTTCTTGTCGACTGTTACAGTGCCGTACTTCTTCAGCTCGTTCAGTATCTTGTCCAGATGTGTGTCGTTGTCTATGCTCATCGAAACGCCCACCTCGCTTGTGGTAATCATGTCTATGGAGGTGTTGTAGCGCTCGAAGGTCTCGAACACGCGGCGCATGAAGCCTGTGGCGAGGAGCATACGGCTGCTCTTTATCTTTATGGCGGTGATGTCGTCCTTTGCTGCAACAGCCTTGATTTTCCCTCTTTGCAGTTCGTTGTTGATTATTGTGCCGGGCGCTTTGGGGTCCATGGTGTTCTTCAGTCTGACGGGCACACCAGTGAACTTTGCCGGCTGCACGCAGGTGGGGTGCAGAATCTTCGCGCCGAAGTATGCAAGTTCGGCAGCCTCCTCAAAGTTCAGCTGGCTCACAGCCTCTGTGCCTTCCACGAATCGTGGGTCGTTGTTGTGCATACCGTCGATGTCGGTCCATATCTGTATCTCCTCTGCCTTCAGCACTGCGCCGATGATTGAGGCTGTGTAGTCAGAGCCGCCGCGCAGCAGGTTGTCTGTCTCGTTGTAGGCGTTCAGGCAGATGAAGCCCTGGGTGATGTATATCTGGTAGCCCTCGTTGGCAGCCATCACCTTTGTGAGGTTCTCCTTTATATGGTGCATGTCTGGCTCAGCCTTCTTGTCGGTCTTCATGAAGTCGAAGGCGGAGAGCAGCACTGCCTTCACGCCGCATTCCTTCAGGTAGTTCACCACCATGTTGGTGGACAGTATCTCGCCCTGTGCCACAATCTTCTTCTCTTCTGCGCTTGTGAAGTGGCTTTTCGTGAACGAGCGCAGATACATGAAGCGGTCTTCAAGTATCTCTTTCACAGTGGCTTTCATCTCCTCCGTGGCGTAGAGCTCGTCTATGTGCTTCATATACTTCGCCTCCAGCTGGCGTATAAGCTCGTTTGCGCCCTCCGGGTTGTTGTTGTAGAGGTAGTCGGAAATCTCTATGAGCGAGTTTGTGGTTCCCGACATGGCTGAGAGTACTACAAATGTTGGCTCTCCACTCTCTGTTATCAACTGCGACACACCCTTCATTCTCTCAGGAGAACCTACGCTGGTGCCGCCAAACTTCATTACTTTCATGATTCTTTATATGGTTTTCTTTATTTGTTGTTCACTAAAAATACTGCGGTAGCAAAATGTTTTCATCCAAACATCGCGGCAGCAAACTATTCTTGCTCTGGCAAGCGGCAGAGCCGATTACACTATTCACTATTCGTTATTCACTATTATCTCCTTGTACGTGTCCGTAACGTTCTCCAGCCTGTTGTCCTTGCACAGATAGACTGTGCCCGGGAAGGTGTTCAGGAGGTTGAGGTTGTGTGTGGACATCACTATCGCCGTACCCTGCTTCGATATGTCGTGCAGCAGTGTTGCAATGCCGGTGGCAGTTTCGGGGTCGAGGTTTCCCGTTGGCTCGTCGGCGATTATCAGTTTGGGGTTGTTGAGTATGGCACGCGCTATTGCGGCACGCTGCTGCTCGCCGCCGGACAGCTCGTGGGGCATACGGTCGAGCTTGTCGGTCAGACCCACTGCGTCCATCACCTCTTCGACCCTTTCGTTGCGCTCTGCCTTTTTCCATCCTGTTGCTTTCAGCACGAACAGCAGGTTTTCGCGCACGCTGCGGTCGGGCAGCAGCTGGAAGTCCTGGAACACTATGCCCATCTGCCGCCGCAGTTCCGGTATGTGCCGGCGTTTCAGCTTCATGAGGTTGGTGTCCATCACCTCCGCCTTTTCGCACGACTCCACGTCGAGCTCGCAGTATATCGACTTCAGCAGGCTCGATTTTCCTGTGCCGACTTTTCCTATCAGATACACGAACTCGCCCTCGGCAACCTCGAAGTTCACGTCCTCAAGCACCGGGTCTTCGTCCTGATGCTTGAGCGTTACATTTTTATAGTCAATAAGCATAATTTTATATTAAGGGGAGTTAAAGGGGAGTTAATGTG
>JABUUG010000116.1 GCA_021443285.1 Bacteroidaceae bacterium | reverse complement strand
GACTGTCAGTGGGAAGCTGCGGAACATGGTGGGTGTGACAACGGACTGGTTCACGCACCTGAAGGAGAAATATGGTGAGGGGCGTGTGCGGAGGACGGAGATCAGGAATTTTGACACGATAGAGGCTTCGACGGTGGTGGAGGCGAACGAGAAGCTGTATATGAATGAGAAGGAGGGCTTCATCGGCACGGGGCTGAAGAAGGATACTTTTGTGTGCAACTGTTCGGACATTGACGACATCATTGTCTTCTACAGAAACGGGAAGATGAAGGTTGTGAGGGTTGCTGAGAAGATATTCGTGGGTCATGGGATTCTGCATGTGCAGGTGTTCAAACGAAATGACAGGCGCACGACCTATAACATGGTCTACCGGGACGGGCAGAAGGGATGGTTCTACATGAAGCGCTTCAACGTTGTGGGTATAACACGGGACAAGGAATACGATTTGACTCAGGGTAAGCCAGGGTCGCTGGTGAAGTGGTTCACGGCGAATGCTAACGGTGAGGCGGAGGTGATAAAGGTGACTCACGAGTTTACTCCGAAGTTAAAGAAGGTGATTTTCGAGAAGGATTTCAGGGAGGTTGCGATAAAGGGCAAGACTGCGATGGGGGTAATCCTGTCGAAGAACAACATAAACCGGATAACCTTGAAGAGTGCGGGTCTCTCTACGTTAGGAGGCAGGAAGGTTTGGTTTGACAGGGACGTGAACCGCATAAACTATGACTCTCACGGAGATTTGCTGGGTGAGTTCCATGAGGGGGACATGATACTGGTGGTGCTGAGCAGCGGCGAGTTTTACATGACAAACTTTGATGCAAACAATCATTACGAGGATAATATACTGCGCTTGGAGAAGTTTGTAAGGGGTAAGGTCTGGACGGCGGTGGTAAGGGATGCAGACCAGGGTGGCAGGTGCTACCTGAAACGTTTTGCCTTTGAATGCACGAAGCGGCATCAGAGCATTACGGGAGATAACCCTAAGAGCGCACTGGTGCTGCTGACAGACGAATACTACCCTCTGCTGAAGGTTGTTTACAGAGACATCAACAACTATGAAGGGGTGTTGGAGATAGACGCGGAGGAGTTTGTAGGTGTGAAGGGCTTCAAGGCAAAGGGCAAGCGTATGTATGCAGGGGATGTGGTTGGAGTGGAACTGCTTGAAAACAAGCGCAAAGGAAGCCCCCCCCAAGTTACCATCCCCCTAAAGGGGGTGCCGAACGAGGGGGTTGAAGAAGATGTTAATATAGATGGGGAACCGGGGGTGTCTGACCAACAGATAATAGACGAGATGATTGGGCAGACAAACCTTTTCGATGAGCTGTTTTGAAGGGTATGAAGAAGGGAATAATGGTGCTTCTGTTGCTGTGCTGTGCAGCTGTTGCCCCTGCGCAAGAGGCGGAGAAGGTGCGGCGGATAGGGTTGGCTGTAGGATATTCAAATATCCTTGACACATACCTGTCGCCGGAGAACTATACGGGGACAGAGTTCCGTTTTGTGGCTAACAACACGAAGCAGAAGGCTGGAAAACACTGGCAGCGTCTGATGAAGCATGAGGCTTATTTCTCCGTAACAAAGAACCGGGCAAAGACCTCATCGGAATTGGCGGGAATGTACCGTTTCAAATATGGAATGCTCTACGACCTCTCTAATATAATTAATGTTAAGGGGTTGAGAGTTCATGCGGGAGGTCATGCAACAGTGAATGCAGGTTTCCTTTACAACATGCGCAACGAAAACAATCCTGCACAAGGGAGACTCGGGCTGAACATCGGACCGATAGCATCGGCGGACTATGGTTTTACGCTATTTGGTTGTCCGTTTGCTCTGCACTACGAGGTGTCTGCACCCCTTCTGGGACTGATGTTCTCTCCGAACTATGGTCAGTCGTACTATGAGATTTTCACGCAGGGCAACTATGACCACAACTGTGTACCGACGACGATTGTCTCGACGCCATCGCTGAGGCAGTCTTTCACGATAGACTTCAAAATAAGCAAGGCGTCGTTCTTTGTCGGATATGTGGGTGATTATGACCAGTATAAGGTGAATAATCTGAAATATCACAACTATACGCATGCGGGTGTGATTGGATATAGATATTGAGAAGCCCCCTGCCCCCTGAAGGGGGTGAAGATAAGCTCCCTTTTAGGGGGGAGGATGGACAAAAACGGTGAATGAGGGAATGAAAGTGATGAAAAGAGTGTTTTGGCTGTTTGTGCCATTGATTGTTCTGGGTTCTTGCATAAAGGAGGAGGAACAAGCGACAACTCCACGGGGATGTTTTGAGGCTTTGTGGAAGATTGTTGATGAACACTATTGCTTCTTTGACTACAAGAAACAGGAGTACGGTTTGGATTGGAATGAGGTTTACAAGAAATATGAGGGGCAGTTTGACAATGTAAGACTTACATCGCATCAGACATTTGAGATGCTTGCCGCCATGCTTTCGGAACTGCGCGACGGTCATGTCAACCTGACGACTGCTTACGACTATGGCAGATACTGGGCGTGGAAAGAGAATTATCCGCGTAACTTCTCAGAGTCTCTTCAGCGTAACTATCTGGGTACGGACTACAAGATTTCTGCCGGACTGAAATACAAACTGCTTGACGATAATATTGGGTATGTCTATTACAGTTCATTCAGCAGTGGTCTGGGTGAGGGTAATCTTGATGCAGTGCTGAATGAATTCTCCTCCTGCAACGGACTGATTATAGATGTTCGCGAGAACGGTGGTGGATATATTACATACGCAGAGAAGTTTGCCGCAAGGTTCACGAACAAGGAGGTACTTGTCGGTTATTTGCAGCACAAGACGGGTACGGGACATAACGATTTCTCCGATATGCAGGAAAAGCGGGTGAAACCGTCGTCAGGTTTCCGCTGGCAGAAGCGGGTTGTGGTGCTTACGAACCGTTCTGTGTTCAGTGCGGCGAATGAGTTTGTGAGCTACATGAAGTGCTTTCCGAATGTAATTGTTGTGGGGGACAGAACGGGCGGAGGTTCAGGTATGCCCTTCTCCAGTGAGCTGCCAAATGGCTGGTCGATAAGGTTTTCTGCCTGTCCGTCATACGACCCAAACAAGCAGCAGATAGAGTTCGGCATAGATCCCGACATAAAGGTGGATATTACAGAGGAGGATGAGATGAGTGGTATAGACACAATCATAGAAACAGCCAGAAAGGAACTTGCGGACTGAGAATCTGAGCATAGGTTACCCCACACGGGTTGTCGCTTCGGGCGTAAACATTTCGCTCCACCCAGGAAGCATGGTCTGTCTGATTGGAGAAAACGGTACGGGAAAATCGACACTCCTCAGAACACTTGCAGGATTCCTCTCCCCGTTGGATGGCAGTATAACCATAGACGCACCCGAACCAATCGCTCTGCATGAGCTGCCGAAACGGCAGCTGGCAAGGTTGGTTTCTGTAGTGTTGACTGACAGGATATCTGCGCAGAACACGTCTGTCCGGGAACTCATTGCCATGGGACGGATGCCTTATACAGGATTCTTCGGGCGGCTATCTGCAGACGACAACAGAATTGTTGATGTGTGTCTGTCTGAAACGGGCATAGGTGCAGAACGTCTGGTAAATACGCTCAGCGACGGAGAACTGCAGAAGGTGATGATAGCACGTGCTCTGGCACAGCAGACCCGCTACATCTTCCTTGATGAACCAACAGCCTTCCTCGACTACCCCAGCAAAGTGAGGACAATGGAGAATCTGAAGAAACTTGCACACAATCAGGGGAAAACCATCCTTCTCTCCACGCATGACATAGAAATCGCGCTCTGCATGGCAGACTGCATAATAATGATGGAGAGGAACGGGGAAATTACAGAAGGCAGACCCAAACGCAGGGACTATGTGAAAATCACGGATTTCACTGCTGACAGCCTTCTTGAAAGGGCGTAGCAAGGGAAACGTAGGAAAGTATAACACATATATTATATAATACTGCAATTATGAAACTTTTGAAGGAGCATTTGTTAGACATAATATTCATTGCCTTTTTTGCGGCAGTGTCGTTTGCCTATTTTTATCCTGCAGACACTCAGGGACGCATCCTGTTCCAGCATGACTCTTCGGCAGGTCGTGGTGCGGGGCAGGAAGTGAAGGAGCATCTTAATAAGACGGGAGAGAAATCCCGTTGGACAGGTTCGTTGTTTAGCGGAATGCCTACCTATCAGTCGGCACCGAGCTACTCTTCTGGTGATGGTTTAGGCTTGATTATAAATGCTTATCACCTTTGGCTTCCTGAAAATGTGTGGTATGTGTTTGTGTATCTTTTAGGGTTTTACATCTTGATGCGTGCCTTTGATTTTCGGGAATGGTTATCAGCTCTGGGAGCTATTGTGTGGGCATTTTCGAGTTATTTCTTCATAATTATAGCTGCCGGACATATCTGGAAGGTATATGCCCTTGCCTATCTGCCACCTATGATAGCAGGTGTAGTGTATGCCTTCAAAGGTAAATACCTGAAGTCTCTTCTGCTTACCTCTCTATTTGCTGCGTTTGAGATAAATGCAAACCATGTTCAGATGACATATTATTATCTTTTTGTCATCGTTTTTATGGTGATTGCATATATATATGAGGCGGCAAAGCGCAAGGAATATGCTCATATAGGGAAGGCTCTTGGTGTTTGTGTGGCATCTGGTGTGATAGCTCTAATGTTGAATATCAGTAACTTATACCATACGTGGCAGTACCAGAAGGCG
>JABUUG010000115.1:5050-9785 GCA_021443285.1 Bacteroidaceae bacterium | reverse complement strand
CCCCATTGCTCAATCAAATAGACAAAAAAGCTATTCAAAAATAAGATGCAATACAAATCATTTTCTAATGGACTATTTGGGATAATGCAGGAAAACGCCTGGCGCGGCTGTCTGTGAACCCTCGTTGTGAGGACATTCACAGGCAGCCGCGTCAGGCGTTTTGTGGGATAGGGTGGGGGAGAGTGCGCCTACAGCTGGTACTGCGTCAGGTCGCAGGTCTCCTCAAGGCAGCGGGCGGCGTAGGAGTCGGCACACTGCAAGATGACCACTAACGGCGACATATCCTGTGCCGAGTAGAAGGCACTGCGCAACTGCGAGCCCCTCTCGCCCATGTCGTACATGCCCATGTGCCAGCGAATGGCGAGAATCTCGTCGGGCTTGAGGTCGATGAGGCGGCTGAGGCGGTAGAGCGACTTCTCGGCGTGACCCATAGGGAGCGAGTCGTCGATACCCCATCCGAGATATTTCACCCACTTCGTTCCGTCCTTCACGAACTTCTCTTCGGGGTAGTACATGCCTATCTTGCATAGGTCGTGGAAGAGGGCGGCGATGGCGATGCTCTCGTCGGAATACTTCTTTGCGACGGTTGATGCTCCGCTGTCGATGTCGGCATTCAGCACCTTGTCGCAGATAGCCTTCGCGGAGTTGAACACGTTGATGGAGTGCTTGCACAGTCCGCCGGGGAAGTTGTAGTGGAATACTGTCGATGAGGGGGCTGTGTAGAAGTCGGTCTTGTCGAGGTAGGCGAATATCCTGTCGAGCGAACCGCTCCGCTCGCTGGTGATATACTGGCGGCAGAGGGCCTGGAACAGCTGCTTGTTCTTCTCTATCTCGTCGCGGAACTTCGGCAGTACATATTTCTCATAGCGCGAGTATATGTCTGCGCGGCGCATGTGTTCTTTTGCGTCAATCATCGTTTAGAGCAGGGCCTTTATGCGTTCTTCAATCGTTGCCTTTGGAGCTGCGCCCACCATGCGGTCCACCTCCTGACCATTCTTGATGAACACGAGTGTAGGCACGTTGCGGATGCCGAACTCGGCGGCTGCCTCCTCGTTCTCCTCCACGTCGCATTTGCCTATAACCACCTGTCCGTCGTACTGTTCTGCGAGCTGTGCGAGGGAAGGTGCTATGGCACGGCATGGTCCGCACCATGTTGCCCAAAAGTCTAATACCAATGGCAGAGAGCCATTCTTCACTTCATTGAAATTTGCGGGGGTTACTTTTACTTCCATAGTGTTGTATATGATTTATATGGTTGTTCTAATTGCTTACTGTAAGCACGCCCTGCGGGCCGGTTGTCGATGCGCGGTAGCGGTAGAGCTGCCTGCCATCTTCGCCTGAGATGAGGTTGCCGCCGGTGTTCAGGTTGTATGTGCGCTTGCAGTCGGAGCATTCGGCTATGCCGGCGGAGTTCATCTTCAGTATTCTCACTAATGAGGATGTGCTGTAGCAGTTGGGACAGGCGGCATCGTAGGCGTAGAACACTGCCGGCGAGTCGAGGTTGCCGAAGCCCACTATAAGTCCGCATTCGTCGTATATGCCGAGTATCCGGGTGCGTGCCTTATCCACCCCGTTGAGGGCGAAGGATGTGGAGCTGTTTTGGTTTGACTGTGCGAAATATGTCTCCGCACCGCCTTTCATGCCCAGCGATATGCGGCAGAATATTCCGGGCGACATGCTGTTCATGGCACTCATGAGTGTCGGGTCGAGATGCACGCTGTTGTCTATTACCAGGTAGCACTTGTTCGTGGTGTCGTATGTGCCAGTGCCTGTACATGCAGAAAGCAGGATGAGAAGCAGAAGGGCTATATGTCGCGGCAGATGTTTCATTTCAGGAGTTTTTCTTCCGCCTCCTTCACGCGCCCAAAGTTGAAGCCGTTGAGGATGTCAGCCATAAGAGCCTCTATGCGGTCGTTGCACAGGTTGCCGATAGAGCCTTCGTGGGTGTGGTGGATGTTCGTGTTCGGTGTGAACTCGCCGTGCTCTATGTCCATGCCCACCTTCTTGTAGGCGTCGCGGAAAGGCATACCCTCCTGTGCCAGACGGTTCACCTCCTCTACGGAGAACATCGGGGCATAGATAGGGTTGTCGAGGATGTGCGCGTTCACCTCTATGCGGTTGATGATGTATGCCGCCATCTGGAGGCAGTCTGTCAGTTCGCCGAAAGCGGGCAGGAACACTTCCTTTATTATCTGGAGGTCGCGGAAATAGCCGCAGGGCAGGTTGTTCATGATGAGCATCACCTGCTGTGGCAGCGACTGTATCTTGTTGCACTTGGCGCGTATCAGCTCGAACACATCGGGGTTCTTCTTGTGCGGCATGATAGACGAGCCTGTGGTACACTCCTTCGGGAGTTTAACGAAGGAGAAGTTTTGCGAGTTGAACATACAGGCATCAAACGCCATCTTCGCCACAGTGCCGGCGATGGAGGCGAGGGCAAACGCCACGTTCCTCTCCATCTTGCCGCGCCCCATCTGCGCATAGACCACATTGTAGTTCATGGAGTCGAAGCCGAGCAGGTCGGTTGTCATCTGCCTGTTCAGCGGGAACGAGCTGCCATAGCCCGCAGCCGAGCCGAGCGGGTTGCGGTTGGTCATTTTGTATGCCGCCTGTAGGAAGAGCATATCGTCGGTGAGGCTCTCTGCGTATGCGCCGAACCACAGTCCGAACGATGAGGGCATAGCCACCTGGAGGTGGGTGTAGCCCGGCATTAGCACATCCTTATACTGGTTGCTCTTCTTGATGAGCTCGTCGAAGAGCGACTTGGTGTCCTCTGCTATCTCCTGGAGTCTGGCTCGCGTGAAGAGCTTCAGGTCCACCAGCACCTGGTCGTTTCTCGACCTGCCCGAATGAATCTTCTTGCCCATGTCGCCGAGCTTGCGCGTGAGCATCAGCTCCACCTGCGAGTGGACATCCTCAATGCCCTCCTCAATCTCAAAGTCTCCGTTGTCCGCCTGACGGTATATTTCGCGCAGAGCCTCCAGCAGCTGCGGAAGCTCATCGGCGGCGATAAGCCCTATGGTCTCAAGCATGGTGATGTGAGCCATAGAGCCAAGCACGTCATATTTGGCGAGATAGAGGTCCATCTCGCGGTCTCTGCCCACAGTGAACCGCTCTATCTCTGAGTTAATTTCAAAATCCTTCTGCCACAGTTTTGCGCCCATAGCCTTTAGTTATAATTATGATGGGTTCTATAAATTGGAGTTAAGGGAGTTAAAGAAGTTAAGGGAGTTAAAGACAAATGACTTTTCTGAAGACAACTGCTTGAATACAAACCATAAAGGTAATGTCTTTAACTCCTTTAACTTCCAACCTCAGTTACCACTCCTTTAACTTCATAAATAATTATACAAACGCCTGATACGGCAGCATCGACAGCATTTCGGCAATCTTGTCAACGCCTTCTGTGAGCGGTTTTTTCACCATTGCCCTGAGGAAGATTGGCACGTCAGCCTTTATCGTTATCTTCATCTTCGAGGTGGTCTCAGATGTGGGCAGCAGCTGTATCCACATATTGCCGCTCATCGTTGCCACATTAGCCTCAAACTTTATGGTCTTTGGCTCTTCGCGCTCCACGATGTTCAGCACCACGCTTCCCACGCCCGGCGCATCAACGGTTATCGAGTCCGGTCCGAACTTTACGGAATTGACCCTCTCCTTCTCGCTCTCAGGAACGGAGTCCTTCATCTTCTCCAACTTCTCCGGGTGTGAGAGCACACTGTAAACCAGCTCCTGCGGGCTGTTTATCTGTTTTACGTCGCTTGTTACTTCCATTATATTTTGATTGTTTTTTTATTTGTTAGTGCCGGACAATGTCTTGTCAGCACAATAACAATGAGCCACTGTGTTCGACGCTGCTGCGTCGAATGAACCGTTACCCTCTACCCTTTATTCCTGTTTCCATGTAGAGGGGCTCTTGCGCCATTCGTTGAGCAGCGAGATGTCGTCGGGCGAGATATAGCCGGTCTTTGCTGCAACCTCCACTACCTGCTCGTAGTTGGTGAGCGTGATGAGCTTCACGTCGGCATTCTTGAACGCCTCCTCTGCAACGGGGAATCCGTAGGTGTAGCTTGCCACCATGCCGAGCACCTCATAGCCGGCTGCGCGGAGAGCCTCAACAGCCTTCAGTGAGCTGCCGCCGGTAGAGATGAGGTCTTCTATCACCACCACCTTTGCGCCTGCTGGCAGTTCGCCTTCGATGAGGTTCTGCATACCGTGGTCTTTGGCCTTAGAGCGTACATAGCAGAATGGCAGGGCGAGGGCGTCTGCCACAAGTGCGCCCTGAGCGATGGCGCCCGTAGCCACGCCGGCGATGCCCTGAGCCTCAGGGAAGTTATTCTTTACAGCCTCCACGAGCGCGTCCTTTACGAAAGAGCGGAGTCCGACGAATGAGAGGGTCTTGCGGTTGTCGCAGTAGAACGGTGATTTCCATCCGCTTGCCCATGTGAAAGGGTCGTTTGGCTGGAGCTTGATAGCCTTGACTTCAAGGAGTTGTTCTGCAAGTGTTTTCATAATTTCATTTACTATTTGACAATTTACTATTTATCTATTGGGAGGTATTTTGGGATTGGGCTATTTAGGTATTATCCATAAATGGGAGTTAAGGGAGTTAAGGGAGTTAAAGACAAATGACTTTCTGAAGACAACTACTTAAATACAAACTATATAGGTAATGTCTTTAACTCCTTTAACTTCTTTAACTTCTTTAACTCCTTTAACTCCTTTAACTTCTTTA
>JABUUG010000115.1:0-3178 GCA_021443285.1 Bacteroidaceae bacterium | reverse complement strand
ACTTCTTTAACTTCTTTAACTTCTTTAACTCCTTTAATTAATAGATATTGCCTTAGTGTTTTAGCAGACGCAGCTGCCGGGTTTCACTTCACGAAGGATTGATGTTACGCTGAGCGAACCGTCGAAGTTCTCGGCGGAGAGAATCATGCCCTGGCTTTCTATGCCCATGAGCTTGCGCGGCGGGAAGTTGGCTATGAAGAGCACATCCTTGCCTATCAGCTCTTCCGGCTGGTAGAACTTGGCGATGCCCGAAACGATGGTGCGCTCCTTGCCCGAGCCGTCGTCGATGGTGAATTTCAGCAGCTTGTTGGCTTTCTTCACCTTCTCGCAGTTTATGATATGTCCCACGCGGATGTCGAGCTTCTCGAAATCCTCGTAGGTGCATTCGGGCTTGATGTCCTTTGCCTTGTAGTTTTCAGCCTCGTTCTGCTTCTTTGCCGCCTCCAGTTTGTCGAGCTGTGCCTTTATGGCGTCGTCTTCAATCTTCTCGAACAGGAGCGAAGGCTCTGCCAACTGGTGTCCCGCAGGTATGAGGTCGGTCTGTCCGAGCTGGCCCCATTCGAAGCTGTCCATGTTGAGCATCTCGCGCAGTTTCTTTGAAGAGAACGGCAGGAACGGTTCGAACACTATTGCGAGGTTGGCGCAGAGTTGCAGTGAGATGTAGAGTATGGTCTCCACGCGCTGCATGCCTGTGATGGTTGCGCCGCTGTCGGTGGTTACGCTTTCTGCCTTTGCTATCTTCCATGGCTCACACTCGGTGATGTACTTGTTGCCGATGCGTGCAAGGTTCATTGCCTCCTTCTGTGCATCGCGGAACTTGTACTGGTCGAGCAGTGTCTCCACCTTTGCCTTTATGTCGGTGAACTCCGCAATAGCCTGCTTGTCAACCCCTTGCAGCTCGCCGCACTCCGGCACTTTGCCGCCCCAGTATTTCTTGGTGAGCTGCAGTGCGCGGTTCACGAAGTTGCCGTAGATGGCTACAAGCTCCGAGTTGTTGCGCTCCTGGAAGTCTGCCCAAGTGAAGTTGTTGTCCTTTGTCTCCGGCGCGTTTGCGGTGAGCACATAGCGCAGCACATCCTGCTTTCCGGGGAAGTCAACGAGGTATTCGTGCAGCCATACAGCCCAGTTCTTCGAAGTGGAAATCTTGTCGTTCTCAAGGTTCAGGAACTCGTTTGACGGCACATTGTCGGGCATGATGTATCCGCCGTGAGCCTTCATCATTACGGGGAAGATGATGCAGTGGAACACTATGTTGTCCTTACCGATGAAATGCACGAGGCGTGTGTCCTCGTCCTGCCACCATTTCTCCCAGTTGCCCCATTTCTCCGGGTTGCTGTCGCAGAGCTCTTTTGTGTTGGAGATATAGCCGATAGGTGCATCGAACCATACATACAGCACCTTTCCTTCCGCTCCCTCCACAGGCACGGGTATTCCCCAGTCGAGGTCGCGTGTCATGGCGCGTGGCTGGAGGTCCATGTCGAGCCAGCTCTTGCACTGCCCGTAAACATTCGGGCGCCACTCCTTGTGTCCCTCTATAATCCACTCTTTCAGCCAGTCCTGATATTTGCCTAAGGGCAGATACCAGTTCTTGGTGGGCTTCTTCACCAGCCCGTGTCCGGGGTTGTTCTTGTTTGTGGGGTTTATAAGCTCGTCGGGCGACAGTGCCGCACCGCATTTTTCGCATTGGTCGCCGTAAGCGCCCTCTGCGCCGCAGCGTGGACAGGTGCCTACGATGTTGCGGTCGGTCAGGAACTCGCCCGTTACCTCGTCGCAATACTGCTCCTCTGTATGCTCCTCCAGCACGCCCTTGTCGTAGAGGGTGCGGAAGAAGTCGGAAGCGAACTTATGGTGGATGTCGCTTGTGGTGCGCGAGTAGATGTCAAACGAGATGCCGAACTCCTCGAAGGAGTCCTTGATAATCTTGTGGTAGCGGTCCACCACCTCTTGCGTGGTGATGCCCTCTTTCTTTGCGCGGATGGTTACAGGCACTCCGTGTTCGTCGCTTCCGCCGATGAATACCACCTCCTCTTTCTTCAGACGGAGGTATCTTGCATAGATGTCGGCAGGCACATATACGCCTGCCAGGTGTCCGATATGCACGCCGCCGTTAGCGTATGGCAGCGCAGATGTTATAGTTGTTCTTTTCATAATCTCTTGTTTTTGTTATTCCGGTATTCCGGCATTCCGGTGTTTTATTTTAGTAACGTTAAAAATATCTTATAACAATTATTCTCTTAAACCGCAGATTCTTGCCAGAGCAAGAATCTCCGGTTAAAAAATAAAATACTCATGTGTTAAACCTTTATAAGTTATTTTTTAAGGCAACTTCTTATAACTTCCCATTTATATAACCCACCTTAAATGCTTCCGCCAGTTTGCTTATTGCCCTTGCTCGGTGTGATATGCCGTTCTTTATGTCGTTTCCGAGCTCAGCGAAGGTCTTGTCGTAGCCGTCGGGTCTGAATATCGGGTCGTAGCCGAAGCCCTCTGTGCCGGAGCGTGTTGTGGTTATTTCGCCTTCAACTATACCTTCGAAATAGCGGTATTCGCCTGTGGCAGAGTCTGTGTATTCCATCGGGCTGAGGCATATTATGGTGGTGAAGTGTGCCTTGCGGCTGTCCTTGCCTTCAAGTCTTTTCAGCAGCAGCGACATATTAGCCTCGCCGTCGTGTCCTTCGCCCGCATTGTTTATCTCCGCATAGCGTGCGCTGTATATGCCGGGCTCGCCGTTCAGGGCATCCACCTCCAGGCCGGTGTCGTCGGCAAAGCAGGGCAGGTGGTAGTTGTTGTATATGTATTCCGCTTTCTGGCGTGCGTTCTCCCTCAGCGTCTTTCCCGTTTCGGGTATGTCCTCCGTGCATCCTATGTCTGCCAGCGACACCACCTCAAACGCGCTGCCGAGAATGTTGCGCACCTCTTCGAGCTTATGCTTGTTGTTTGTTGCAAATACGATTTTCTTCATTGGGAGAGAAGGTCTTAAGATGGATTCAATATATTGGAAGTTATAAGAAGTTAAAGGAAGTTATGCTGCTTCGCAGCGGAAGTTAAGGGACATATGTATTTGAGTCTCAGAAGCTATTCTACCCCTGCTTTCGGAGCGTCAGCTCCGAATAACTAATGTCCTTTAACTTCCCTTAACTTCCGCGCCGTAGGCGCATAACTTCCTTTAACTTCATAA
>JABUUG010000114.1 GCA_021443285.1 Bacteroidaceae bacterium | reverse complement strand
CTTTTCTGAAGACAACCGCTTGAATACAAACCATATAGGTAATGTCTTTAATTCCTTTAACTTCATAATTAATAGATATCGCCTTTAGCGATTACCGTTACTGCGGAATGGATATTTCTTTGAATGTCCCGTAGTAGTCATCGCCTTCATAGCCGGGAGTACAGAAGTAGTAACGCTTCTCACACAGCTTCTTGGGTATGCTTTCGTATATCTGTTCAAGCTGTTGCTGGGTGAATTCCCTGATGCTTTCGATGTTCACTATGGTCTTGGGTGAGCCTTGGAGATTCATTTTTGTCCCCTTGATGTTCGGGTTGGAGGTCATCAGTATGCCTTCACCGTCCCCGTAGATGTCTATATGGTCGTCTGCAATCTTTCCGCATAGGAGGATTTTGGGTATATTGGACAGGTAGGTGTTCATGAATATGATGCCTTTCAGCTTGCCCTCCGTACCCATATACGAGCTATAGTGCTCCTCCAGTGCCTCGCGCAGATCCTCCGGAGTAAGCTTCATGGGCTGGATTGTGTAAAGGAACTGGTCGCTCATCCAGCCCTCTATATAGCCGCCTTTGCCTGATACACGGTCTAACTGCCCATACACATGGAATCTTACCTTTGCCCATCCGTCCGTCCTGCCGATAATCTGCACTGCATCATACAAATCAGGATGATAGGCCACAGTCCTCTTTGTCGCCTTGCCCCCCCATTGGAAGACGCTTTTCAGACCAATGTTGGTAAACATAAGTCGCTGTGCTTTTGTGGAAGGCTCCTTGCGGACATTCACACTATGGGCATTGACGAATGCGAACTCCAACTCCTGTGCATTCGCAAAGACACTGCAAAGTAGGCAACATGCCAATGCGGCTAAAATCTTTGAAAATCGTTTCATGGTTATTTTTTTAACGCCACTGGGGAATATCAAATGTCCTGATGTCTTCTTTGGCAGATGCCGCTGTCTTGCTGCCTGTATTGAAGTAATAGCGTTGTTTGTATGGCTTTTTGGATATGCAGTTGTACATCTGCTCAAGCTGCTGCTGTGTAAATTTGTTAAGGTTAAACAAACCAATGTCATCTCCATACTCTATAGACTTTTGCGAGCCGTTTAGATTCATCTTGATTCCTTTCACGTCCGAATCATAGAGAATCACCAAGTCTAGCGGTGTTCCGAATATGTTGAGATGGTTGCCGGCAAGCTTTCCGTACAGAAGCCAGTCATTTCCATCACAGCCATCCTCCAGAAGTATGGTGTTCTTCAGCTTGCCCTCGTTGCATTTGTACTCAGCTCGTCCCAATACACTGCCCACATTCTGCCAGGTAAGGTTGATAGGCGACACGGTTTTAAGGTACTTGCTGCTCATCCAGCCCTCTAAATACATGTCTCCTCCTCCATGCATGTCTCCTCCTCCGGGATAGAATCTTACCTTCATCCAGCCGTTTGTCTTGCCGACAATCTGCATCACCTCGGTGCGATATGGGAAGTAAGGCACTGCTTCTTTCGGTGCTTTCCCCCCCCAGTGGAACGTGCTTTCTACGCCTCTGTCCGTAAACATAAGGCGCGGAGCTGAAGTGGATGGCGATTTGCGGATATAAACATTCTCGCCGCTAACATAAGCGAACTCTAACTTCTGCGCACTCGCAATGACGCTGCAAAGGAGGCACAATGATGTGATAAGAAGTTTCTTCATGTATGTTTTTTTGAGGGGGGATTTTAGGGAAGGATATTCTCCGGGTCTTCCACCGAATTGTAGTCTTTTATTGCGGTGAAGTCAATCAGAGGCTTGCGTGCAATCTTCGTGGTGCGTTCTGTGAACTGGTCCTTGTAGCCGTCGGGGTCTGCGTCGGATAGTGCCATGATTTCTTCAATCTTCCTCGTGTTGGTCTGTATCTTCTTCTTGCCCGTGAGGAAGTTGATGCTTATTGACTTCATCGTAAATGGACCGCGGCATACGTTTTCGTCGTAGCCGATGAGCTTGAAGCCCCCCTGCTGGTAGCGGAAAGTGAACTGCCAGTTGCCGTAACGACCATGGCTAAAACCGAAAATCAGGTTCGTAGGCGACAGGTTGTCCACCATAAGGTCCGGCGCAAGATACGCTCCGCCGTCTTCCTCTTCTGAGTTAAAGCAGTCGAGGTTCTCCGCCGCTTTCCTGTATCCGTTGCCGTTAGTTGCAAACAGGATAATCATTCCGCGACGGTTGAGGTCTTTGCCCGTATCCTTGTCGATAGCGCTCTCCAGTGTGTTCTTTACGATAAGCACCTTGTCCTTCAGACCGTCTTTGTTCAGGTCGCCCACTTCCGTCACCTCTTTTATCACATAGCCCTTCGGCACATAGGCATACAGCGGGTCATTGGGGTCTGATGTTTGCGCGTTTGCGAGTGTGGGGGCAAGTAGGCCGCACACTGCAAGTATAGAGAAAATGGTGTGCTTCATTGTTGTTGGGGGATATATCTATTAATTGGAAGTTAAAGGAAGTTAAGGGAAGTTATGCGCCTATGGCGCGGAAGTTAAGGGACGTATGTTCTTGTTGGGGAAACCGTCTTGCCGGTTACAAGCCACCGCCTTCTCCTGCCAGCCCCCGCGTTCGGAGCGTCAGCGTCGAAAGCCATTGTCCTATAACTTCCCTTAACCTCCCTTTATCATCATTCCTTCGTTTCGGCAGCGGCATCTCCCTGTATGTCATCTGCCATTATCTGTGCAAGATTCTCGCATGCCGCCTGTATCTTCTCCAAGACTGGCGCAAGTTTCTTCTGGTCTTCCTCTGAAACCCATTTCTCAATCTCACCGAAAGACTTCTCTATATCATATTCGGCATTCTTGGCGGGGTCTACAAGGAGGTTAACATCCTCTGGCGACTTAATGCCCTCCAATCCTTTCAGATAGGCATTGAAACCCTTCTCCAAAGCGGCAAAGTCTTTGTCTGCACAAGCCTTTTCTACAGCGGCAACGGCATCCTTAACCTGCTCCATCGCCGGCTTGTCTGATACGGTATCTTCTGCCGCAGCTTCATCCACTGCCTCCACAGCCGTTGGGTCAGCATTCTCATTAGTGGCCTTCTTCTCGCCACATGAACACATGGTGCCTGCCATTGCAATGGCGGCAATCATGATAAAAATCTTTTTCATAGTCTGTTGGTTAATGGTTTAGATGTTATTACCGCAGATTCAACCTAATTCTCGCAGATAGTCACAGCTCGGAAATCTGCGTCAATTTGGTGGAATCTGTGGTCAAATTAATCATTGTGGTGGGAACTTTATTGTCCCCATCTATGATTATTTCGCTGCTGCAGCCGCCTCCTGCTTCTTCTTCTTGCCTCTCATCACAGCCCATGTGATAAGGCCGCCGACAGCTGCAAGGAAGAGTATGCCGATAATCGGGCGATAGAACAGCCATGCTATGGCAATGATGATGAGCGACCATGCGATGCCGAGTACGCCGGCTACAAGGCCAACGCCCATCTCCACGATGTCTGCAAGGAACGGGAGAACCTTGAACAGCATGTACAGTATGCCGAATATCATCTTGAAGCCGCTGATACACAGGAACACACCGATAAGGCGCAGAACCCATACGAGCATAGAGTTGTTGTCTTTCTCCACCTGGAACATCTCATCCATAGAGTGGGATCCTGTCCTGATCATAGACATCGACTTGCCGTTCTTGGCAGTAAACTTGACGAAGGTGTCGCCCTGTACCTTTGCTATTAAAGATGACTGGCCCGGGAGGACATACTTGAACGTGATGCGCATATCGCCCACTTCCGGAGCTGCCTCGCTTCTGCCTATGTAGAGCTTGTTGCCACTCTGGTGAACGAACTCTGCATCGGCAAGTGCGGTGGAGTCGGCGTTGATGGCGGTGTTGGCGGCAGTGGTGGCTGCGTTGTTGTTTACAGTGTTGCTGTCTGTCGCTGCCGTATTGGTTGCAGCAACATTGTTCTGCTGAGCGGCTGGTTGCTGAGCGGCTGGCTGCTGTGCGTTTTTCGGCTGCTTCGGCTTCTGCACGGCAATCACTGCATTGATTTTCTCCACCTGGTCTTTAGGCAGATTGATGTTCAGAGGGCGGGCGCCGCTGATGCCGTTGATAAGGAACTCAGGGAGTCTGTAGCCGCCGAAGGTAACGTTCTCTGCCGTTACGGCGTTGTTCTCTACATTCTGCATGAGCGGGGCATTCGCGATTCCCTTATACTGAGGGTCTTCAAACTCGGAGGAATTCACCGGTTTCTTCACCCATTTCTGGCTGTAGGTGTAGGTGGTGGTGGTCTCCTCCTTGCCGCCTAATTTGTCCTTCTTCTCTGAGTGGCTTGTCTCAACCCATTGGTAGTACTCCACTTCGCGCTCTATCTTGACGCAGACAGCGCCAACAGCGAACATCGGGTCGCTGATGGAGTCGGTGGTCTTTGTGTTTGCAACAGCGTGGATGAGTTGTCCGTCATACTCCGGATTTACCGTCGAGACGTCCTCCACGCTCACGCAGGAACCCTGCGCCTCTTCAATCATTTTTTCTGTAGATACGAAACGGCCCTCGTTCCACCAGAGTAGGATGGTGCCGAGAACAAGAAAAACGAAGCCAGTGCCGATGCCTTTGATGGAATTGCCAAGGCGTTCGCCGTAGCCGGTTGTGGTAGTTTTGGTGTAAGCCATAGTGTTAGATGTTAATGTTTGTTATGTTTGTTTATTAATGTGGTGACACAATGAAACTATCTGATGCAATGACATCAAATCACAAACTTGAACGAATGCTTGACGTATGTCTAAATAATGGGGGGGGGTAACTGGG
>JABUUG010000113.1 GCA_021443285.1 Bacteroidaceae bacterium | reverse complement strand
CTTTGTGAAAGCGGCAAGCCGGTTACTTGCTCTGGCAAGCGGCAAAAGCCGATTACGGCGCAATAGCGTCGAACACAGTGGCGCGCGAAGCAGTAAGGGGAGGATAGTGTGCATGGTTTAGGAGGAATTATGGGGATTTTGATTTTTTGGAATGCTCTCTGCCGCAAAAAAATACAGCTGTTACAAGCCTCACTCCCTTTAGGGGGATGAGGGGCTTTGTAACAGCTGTATATATGGCTATGTGGGGCTTATCCACCGAAGTTGTCGTACATGATTGACTCTGGCTCTACGCCGAGTGAGTCGAGCATTGAGACAACAGCCTTCGACATCGGGCCGGGACCGCACATGTAGTATTCTATATCCTCTGGCGCATCGTGGTCTTTGAGGTATGTCTCAAGCATCACCTGATGCACAAATCCCGGAGTATATTTCACGCCAGCCTCGTCAGCGCGCGGGTCTGGGCGGTCGAGGGCGAGGTGGAAATGGAAGTTAGAGAACTCCTTCTCCAGTCCGAGGAAATCGTCGAGATAGAACACCTCGTTGAGAGCGCGAGCTCCGTAGAAGTAGTGCATCTCGCGGTCAGTGGTCTTCAGGGTCTTTGTCATGTGCATAATCTGCGCACGGAGCGGTGCCATACCAGCGCCACCGCCTACCCATATCATCTCCTTCTTTGTGTCGAAGTGCGGGTGGAAGTCGCCGAATGGTCCCGACATTGTAACTTTATCGCCCGGTTTCAGCGAGAAGATATACGATGAGGCAATACCCGGATTGACCTCCATGAAGCCAGAACGGTCTGGTTTGAAAGGAGGTGTTGCTATACGCACCGTGAGCATGAACACATCGCCCTCGGCAGGATAGTTAGCCATAGAGTAAGCGCGGATGGTCGGTTCCGGGTTCACGCACTTCAGCGGGAACAGCCCGAACTTCTGCCATGCGGGGAGATACTCGTCGCCGATAAGACTCTTGTCGATGTCCTTGTCGTAGTCCATTGTGAATGCCGGTATCTTTATCTGCGCATAAGAACCCGGCAGGAAGTCCATGTGCGCGCCAGCGGGCAGCTGCACCTTGAACTCCTTGATGAAGGTTGCCACATTCTTGTTCGAGATAACCGTACACTCGTACTCCTTAACGCCGAGTATCGACTCGTCAACATGCACCTTCATGTCGCTCTTCACCTTGCACTGGCAACCGAGACGCCAGCCGGCCTTCTGCTCCTTGCGCGAGAAGTGCGGCTTCTCCGAGTCGAGGATCTCACCACCACCGTCGAGCACCTGCACCTTGCACTGTCCGCAGCTCGCCTTACCACCGCAAGCGGATGGCAGGAACACGCCGTTCTCGTTCAGTGTTGCCATGAGCGATGCTCCCTGCGGCACATTGATTGTTCTGTCGCCATTTATCTCAATGTTGACATTTCCGCTTGGTGACAGGAATTTCTTTGCTGTCAAGAGTATGACAACCAAAAGAATAATTACCACCAAGAAGACTAATATGCTATATAATATAAATGTCATAATGCTACTGTCCTCCTTATATCTTTAATCCTGAGAAACACATCATTGCCATACCCATAAGACCTACGGTGATGAAGGTTATGCCGAGACCTTGCAGGGGCTTTGGCACATCTGAGTATTGCATCTTTTCACGGATAGCACCCATTGCGCATATAGCCAGTGTCCAACCGATGCCCGAACCGAGCGCATAGACGATGGCGTCGCCGATGCCTCCGATATACTGGGTGTTCGATGGGTCGAGGTTGATGCGCTGCTGCATGAAGAGCGATGCTCCCATGATGGCACAGTTTACAGCGATGAGAGGGAGGAAGATACCGAGCGCAGCGTAGAGGGATGGGGAGAAACGCTCCACAACCATCTCCACGAGCTGGACGATACCGGCGATGACAGCGATGAAGAGTATGAAGCTCAGGTAAGAGAGGTCCACACCTTCAACAAGACAGTCGGGGCCGAGCACCTTTGTCTGCAACAGATAGTCAACAGGCACTGTTACCAACAGCACAAAGGTAACCGCCAGACCGAGTCCGAATGATGTCTTTACATTCTTTGATACTGCCAGGAAAGAGCACATACCAAGGAAGTAGGCGAATATCATGTTGTCCACAAATATGGACTTTACGAATAATGCTATTTGATGTTCCATGTTTGCAGAATGTGTTATTTGTTAGTAATGGCACGGTGTACCCAGATGACGATGCCGAGCAGGATGAGCGACATCACTGACATTGTCATCATACCGTTGTTCACATATCCGAAATCGTATGCGCCCTCCGGAATGATGCGGAAGCCGAGAAGAGTGCCGCGTCCGAGAAGCTCACGCACACCGCCCACGATAACGAGTATGTAGGCGTATCCCAGACCGTTTGCCAGACCGTCGATGAACGAAGGCAGCGGCTTGTTGGTCATGGCGAATGCCTCAAGGCGGCCCATAAGGATACAGTTTGTGATGATAAGTCCCACATATACCGACAGCTGTACGCTCACATCGTAAGCGAAAGCCTTCAGCACCTGCGACACTATCGTAACAAGAGCTGCCACCACAACGAGCTGCACGATGATGCGGATGCGGTTGGGTATGGTGTTGCGGATAACAGAAATCGTAACGTTGGAGAATGCTGTAATGATTGTTACAGCAAGTCCCATCACAATGGCTGGCTCAAGCTGTGAGGTGACAGCCAAGGCTGAACAGATACCGAGCACCTGAACGAGTATCGGGTGGTCTTGGTTCAGCGGATTAACAAATGCTTCTTTATTGCTTGCCATAACTTATTTCTTTAGAAAATCATTATACTTTTTGAGTCCGTCCTTCAGCATGAGGTCAACACCGTCTGAAGTGAGCGTAGCGCCGGTGACGGCATCCACCTCATTCTCCGGGTTCTCCACCTTTTTCTTCACGCCGAGCGCAATGCCGTCGATGCCGTCCTTGTAGAGCTTCTTGCCCTTGAAGAGGTCCTGCCATGCCTTGCTGTCCTTTATCTCAGCGCCAAGACCGGCGGTCTCGCCTTCGTGGTTGAAGAACACTCCATAGACTGTCTCCTTGTCGGCGTTCAGCGCGATGAAGCCGGAGATGGTGTTCCAGAGTCCCATGCCGTGAACGGTCAGGATATACTTCGTCTCGCCGTTCAGCTCACAGGTGTAGATAGAGTAGCCGTTCTCTACGGTCTGCTCTTCTTTTACGACCTCGTTATACTTTGCCTCAGCCTCTTCGTTGGAGAGTCCGCGCAGGTCGAGCGAGTTGAGAATCTGCTTCTTGTAGTCGAGCTTCACATTAGCCTCCTGCTTGTCTTTCAGCGAAGAAGAGACGAAGGCGAGGAGGAACGCCACGATAACAACCATCACCGCAGCATATATTATGGTGTAAGCGTTGGAGTTGGTGTCCAGCCCTTTCTTCTTTGGCGCGCCTTCCTCTACCATTTCCTCAAATTCGGAAGCGGGAGCCTGGCAAACGGGACATTTCTCCGGTGCCTTGTCACCTTCGTGGACATAGCCACATACTTTACATTTGAATTTAGCCATAGTCACGAATTATTTAATGGTTGCACGTTTAGCACGCTTCGAAATGTTACTGTTCACTACGCAGTAGTCAATCAGCGGAGCCCACATGTTCATCAGCAGGATAGCGAGCATCATACCCTCCGGGTAGCCAGGGTTCATAACGCGGACAGTAACTGCCACAAGTCCCACGAACACGCCGAAGATGTACTTGCCGGTGTTTGTACGGCACGATGTGACAGGGTCGGTAGCCATGAACACTGCACCGAAACAGAATCCGCCTAACACAAGATGCTCATACCATTCGATAGGAGTCATGTCGAGAGCCTTGAAGATAAGTCCGGCAACGGCACCGCCCACGAACACGCTGATCATTGTGCGCCATGAAGCCACGCCTGTCCAGAGCAGGAACAGTCCGCCGAGTGCTATAGCAATGACCGAAGTCTCGCCGATAGAGCCGGGTATAAGGCCTACGATAGCCTCACAAGGGCAGGCAGCCTGGTATGTTCCTGCAGCCACCTGTGCCAGCGGAGTGGCGGCGGTGAATGTGTCGGGCAGCTGATAGCCGAGGCCGAACACAGTGTCGTTGGCAACCCACACCTTGTCACCGCTCATCATCGACGGATAAGAGAAGAACAGGAATGCGCGTGCCACGAGTGCCGGGTTGAAGATGTTCATACCCGTACCGCCGAATATCTCCTTGCCGATAACCACAGCGAAGGCGGTGGCGATGGCAAGCATCCACAGCGGACAGCCGATAGGGATAATCATAGGAATAAGGATACCGGAAGCGAGGAAGCCCTCGTGAATCTCCTCGCCCTTCCACTGCGCCCATGCGAACTCAATGGAGAGGCCGACGATATAGCTTACAAGTATCTTCGGCAGCACCTGCAGCGCGCCGTAGATGAACATCTCCATGCCGCTTGTGTTCGCAAGCTGGCCAGCCGAAACAGCGTTCTGGTAGCCGATGTTATACATGCCGAACAGCAGCGCGGGCAGCAAGGCTATAACCACAAAACTGATGATGCGCTTCGAATCGACGGCATCATGTATGTGTGCACCCGACTTCGCCGTCTTGTTCGGCACGAAGAGGAACGAGTCAAAACCGTCGAAGACGCTTCTCAGGTAGTGAAACTTACCCCCCTTCTCGAAGTTGGGTTTCAGGTTATTTCTTAAATCAACTAAAAATTTCATTCTCAAGCAAATTGATTAATTTTCTTTCTTTAGCATATCAAGCCCGCTGCGCACGATAGCCTGCAGAGGCTGTTTTGAAGAACAAACAAATTCTGCCAGCGCGAAGTCCTTTGGCGACACCTCGTAGATGCCGAGTTGCTCCATCTTGTCGATGTCCTGCGCGATGATTGCCTTTATCAGGTATTCCGGGTAGATGTCCATAGGGAACACCTCGTCGTACTCGCCCGACATAATCATGTGGCGTGCCTCGCCCTTGATGCGTGCGTCGAGAGCATACTCCTTCTTGCCCTGAAGCCACGAGAAGTATGTGCGCGAGACAGAGAAATTCTTGAAGCGCGGCATAATCCATCCCAACAGCTCGTCCGGACATGAGTTCTCCGGAATGGCGGTGATGCACGACGATGTAGCCCAGAGGTAGTCGTCAAGCCCAGAGAGCTTGCCTGTCAGCGGGTTGCCGTTGATTATGCGCACATTATCAGCAGAGTCGAGCTGACCGTCCAGTACAGCCTTCAGCGACTGTCCGATAATGGTCTTCACATAGCATGGGCTCTTCATCTCGCTGCCCGCAACAGCTATGCGGCGCGAGAAGTCAGCCTTGCCAGTCGTAACCAGACGTCCGATGAAGATGACTGCCATAGGGTCAACCGTCCATACCACCTCGCCCTTGTTCACCGGGTCAAGATGATTCACCTGTACAGAGACATTGCCTGCCGGACACTTACCAGAGAACACTGCCACCTCTGCGTTGAGTCCCTGTGTGAAAGGCTGCCCTTCCTGTCCCGGACAGATGCCCACATAGGTGGTGGCTATCCGTGCCAAGGCGTTGATACCAGCCTTGAAAGCGGCATCCTCGCCAGCAAACTCCACTTCCGCCTCAGCCTCTAAAGGCATGTCGCGGAAGGCGGAAACAAAAATTGCCTTCGGAGTAACGGACGGGTCGCAAACCACAGTGTCGTAAGGCAACTGGTTTACAAACGCCATCATACCGCTTTCCGAAAGCAACTCAACAATGTCACCTGCAGACATCTTCTCAATGTCCTTCTTGCCGAAGTCCTTCTGCTTCTGTTCCTTGTCTGCGCTGATTTTCACGAGCAGCACCTTGCGCCTCTCGCCTCGTACCACCTCGCTGACGGTACCGCTCACCGGCGAAACCACTTTCAGCGACGGGCAGTGCTTCGATTCATACAGGGCATCGCCAGCAAGAACCTTGTCGCCAGCCTTGACGAGAATCTTCGGGACAAGTCCTTCGAAGGCAGCAGGAACAACAGCAAAATCTTCGCCTAAGGCCACATCCTTGACGCTCTTCTGCGCCTTGCCCTTGAGCGCGATGTTCAGGCCTTTGCTTAGTTTAATGTACTGTGTCATTACTTTATTGATAATATGATGAATATATAAAATTTCTCGCGACAAATTTACCAAACATACATCAATAATCCACAATCAGACAATAAACATTATTTAACAAACATTAATCAACCAATTGTTTACCATCAATTTCGCAATCTCCACATACCAAAAACAACACTTTGCCACCCCTACATTCGTCGCGTCAGCGGCGAACATGCAAATAACTACTCGGCAACCATACCGCACGCGTCTTCCCGTTCAAAAGCATATTCCTTCGGCTTCTTCAGACTCTCAAGGAATATCGTGTTGAGACGGTGCGACAATGCCCTAAGGGTGTCTGTCCGAGTTTTCGGCTTCAGCATACACTCCCACACAACAAGCACACGCCAGCCCGCCTGAATATAAACCGAGTAGTTGCGGTAGTCGCGCAGACGGTTGGTCGTTATCTTCCTTATCCAGAACGCACGGTTTGTGTGCGGAATCTTGCAGCAACCGCTGTCCGTAAGTTCAAAAGATGTCATATCAGCGTCAAACTCATGCACCTTGGCAGGCGACTCCCCCACCCTCTCACTGACCACATTATGCCCGTGCCAGAAACAGCCGTTCACAAATATAACCGTCTTGATTCTCCTTATCACTAAGTCCGGCCTGCCGGGAAAGCCCTTCACACACAGACGGTATCGCCATCCGTCATGCCAAAGCCATCGGCGCACAAGCATTTCCGGCTTCGTGTCCCTTCCCTTTATGCGGCTCATGCACTTATGTCGCTGCTGCGGTGTCAGTTTGTCTGCCATCTGCGGAATCTCCTTTAAGGTGGATTCTATAAATGGGAGTGAAGTGGAGTTATTGTGGAGTTAAAGTGGAGTTAAAGTGACGTATGTATCTGATACACAAGCCTATCTTCCCTTTAACTCCCCTTTAACTCCCCTTTAACTCCCCTTTAACTCCTCATTAACTACAATTCCTAATAGTTTACAAGCAAATAAAAAGGAAGCTAAGGAAAGACTGATAACTTCCCTTAACTTCCTTTTTATCTGAAATTAAAGATGTTCTGCTTACGACAGGAATCCGAGCAATGCACCGGCGGCAACTGCCGAGCCGATAACACCAGCCACATTCGGACCCATGGCGTGCATGAGGAGGAAGTTGTGGCGGTCGTACTCAAGACCGAGGTTGTTAGAGATACGCGCACTCATTGGCACAGCAGACACTCCGGCATTACCGATGAGCGGGTTAATCTGGTTGTTCTTCGGCAGGAACAGGTTCATGAACTTCACGAAGCATACACCCGATACAGATGCAACAACGAAGGCGCAGGCTCCGAGGAAGAAGATGAAGATAGTGTTCAGTGTGAGGAACTCAGATGCCTGTGTTGAGCATCCTACTGTCAGACCGAGAAGCGATACAATCACGTCGTTAAGGGCGTTGCCCGCAGTCTTGGCGAGACGTGTTGTCTTACCAGACTCCTTCAGCAGGTTGCCGAAGAAGAGCATACCTAACAGTGGCAGACCCGAAGGCACGATGAATGTGGTCAGCAGAAGTCCGATAATCGGGAAGAGGATACGCTCTGTCTGCGACACCTGGCGTGCAGGCTTCATGCGGATGACGCGTTCCTTCTTTGTAGTGAGCAGACGCATGAGTGGCGGCTGAATCACCGGCACAAGTGCCATGTATGAGTATGCGCACACTGCAATGGCACCCATCAGGTTAGGACACAGCTTGCTCGACAGGAAGATTGCCGTTGGACCGTCTGCACCACCGATGATGGCGATACCGGCTGCCTGGTTTGGCTCAAAGCCGATGGCGAGGGCTGTCATGTATGCACCGAAGATACCGAACTGTGCGGCGGCACCGATAAGCACAAGCTTCGGATTGGCGATAAGAGCGGAGAAGTCCGTCATCGCACCGATTCCGAGGAACACAAGGGGCGGATACCATCCCTGACGCACACCCTGATAGAAGATGTTAAGCACAGAATGGTCTTCATAAAGTCCTATCTCAAGACCTGCATCTGCACGGAATGGGATATTACCGAGAATGATTCCCAAACCAATCGGTACAAGGAGCAGAGGCTCAAAGTCTTTCTTGATTGCAAGCCAGATGAAAAACATTCCGACGCAAATCATCACGAGGTTCGGCCACTCTGCATTGGCAAAACCGGTATATGTAAGAAACTCGTAAAAGTTCTCAGCTATAAAATCTGTCATTAGTATAACGAATTAGGTAGGTTCTATAAATTGGAGTTAAGGGAGTTAAAGGAGTTAAGGGAGTTAAAGACAAA
>JABUUG010000112.1 GCA_021443285.1 Bacteroidaceae bacterium | reverse complement strand
TTGTTTGAAGGCTTCGCCGTTTGATGTTGTTTGAAGGCTTCGCCGTTTGATGTTGTTTGGTGCCTTCGGCGTTTGATGTTGTTTGAAGTTGTTCGGCGCTCCCCCCCCCCCTTAGGGGGCAGGGGGGCTTTTTACAGATTCGGCAGGGAATTGAGGAAGTCGTCGATCCTGTTCAGCTTGCTCTGCTTGCTGATATCGTCTTTTTCAAAGCCCTTCTCGGTTATCTGCCAGGTGCTGTCGTCAGTTCCGAAGTAGATTCTTGGCTTGAAGTGGTTCTTGAAGAACTTGGTCCGCTCGGCAGCCTTTTTGCCCATATATACCCCGAAAGGTCCTTGGTTCAGTCTCCAGTCGCTCTTGTTGTCTTTGGCATCGTTTATTGTTTCCATCAAATCGTCGGCTCCAATCAGGGATAGGATGTTCTCCATAATGGTGGTCTTGCTGAGTCCGTAATCGATGAGTTTGGCCAAATACTTCTTCTTGTTTGCCTTAGCTTTTGGGTTGTTGTTGTCATCAAAGCTGTTGTCGGTGAAACCGTTCTTCTTCTTCACCAGTTCGAGGTCTGAGTCTTTCAGTTCGAACAATGCTTTTATCTTGTCCCTGCATGCCACAAAGACCCCATTGGCATTATTGTTGTTGTTATTGGTAAAGTTTTCAGGTGAGAATCTGGTTGGTGGGTTGTTCCCCAAATCCGGTTTCTTCCTGACATCATCATTCAGTACATATCCCTTTGAAGTGTATGCCTCGATATAGTCTTTCAGGGTTCCTTTATCGAAATTATGGTCAGCGGGTAGTTTGGTGTTCAGGAAGTCGATGTCAATTTTTTTGAATATAAGCTCCACCGCTAAAGTCCGCAACTGATCATATGCCGTTTTTGCCGCGTTATGTACTTTCTTTTTTTTATCATTATCTGTCTCAGGATTTTTCAGGAATCCATTGAACTCGGCAGTATATACGGGCTGTTGTGGGTTCGAGTCGCAATCCTTGCATTCGAGTTTTTTGGAGAGGGTCGCATCTTTGTTAAAAGAACCGTCAGCCTTGAAAATAGTTGATATATCGAGTTTGTTGTTATCGACAATACCGCTCCAGAAGCTGTCTGCCAGCAAGTTTTCTCCATTTATACAGCAGCTTTGTTTGAACGTGTTTATAATATTTTTCACGTTATTCATTTGGGTTATTACATCGTTCTCAAGCGTTCCAAGCTCTTGTGTAACTTTGGTATGGTCGTGTGATGTCAGATAAACAGCTAAGGTGGCGAGCTTCTCGTGCGATTCTATCAGGTCTTTGCCTTTCCTTATTCCGTTATCCACATCCTTGA
Organism: Bacteroidaceae bacterium; assembly: GCA_021443285.1. Taxonomy (GTDB): domain Bacteria; phylum Bacteroidota; class Bacteroidia; order Bacteroidales; family Bacteroidaceae; genus Prevotella. The sequence goes on along the minus strand of JABUUG010000112.1, from coordinate 3,633 downwards.
AGTCAAGCCTGTCGCCGTTTGATATAAGGATGTTGCGTGGCGAATTGAGGCTGATGGATCCCTCCACAGGCTGGAAGACAAGTCGGAAGAGGAAACGCCATGCGTCGAAATCAACGAACTGACCTACCACCTCAGATGCGTATGCCATTCCGATTTTTTTCCAGTCATCTTTGTTCTTTGGCAGCGGGTTTTCTCCAATGGCTTTTCCCGATGTGATGTTTACGTTGTTGCCGGCGGTGATGTTCACGTTGTAGCCCTGAATGTCGATGTCGCCTTTGGGTGCGGCAATCTTTATGCCCGTAAGTGCATTCACCTCAACATCGCCGATGGGTGAGCTCACCTTGACAGAGCGGTCGCCCGAATCCATGCTTATTTTGTAGATGCCCAGATCGTCGGTCAGTGTTATGCCGCCTTGCTTCCATACCCATTTCCCCGAAGGTCCTGAGACGTTGTTGGAGATTAGTTCGCTGAGCAGAGGTATGGGCAGCAGGGATGTAAGAAGGTCTGTAACGGAATTTCCGCCGATTGGGTCGTCGAATGTGATTTTGTGGCCGTTGCGCGAGACGATGCCGTTCTTTTCCGAATAGCTCGACCCGAATTTCTTGTTGCCTCCCATGTCGCACAGCACGAATGGCTTGTTGGGGTTGCCGTAGGCGTAGGCCACAAGCACACGGTCGCCCACACGCGGTGTGAAGTAGAAACCGTCTGCCGGTTTTGCCACAGGCATCAGCTCGGACGGAATCTGCATCTCGTCGTCGTCGAACACCACGCGCACCCTGCCCAGAGCCAGCGGGTCGGCGTTTGCAGAAGTACCTTCCTCGTTCTTCGTCAGTTTTTTAGTGTCTTCGTCATAGGTCATCCCCTCGCATTCGTCAAACTTCTGTCCGAGTGCAGACAGCCCCTCTCCAGTGCCGTAGGTTGCCCATACGGTCGCCAATCTCAGGCTGTTGTTCACCATCGGGTTCTGGCCGTAAGGCATTATCTGCCTGTTGTTTGGGGCTCCGTTAGTCCCTGTGCTTTCCGACATGAACGGGGGGATGATGCCCGGGCACCAGATAATCTTGAGGTCTTTCGGCTCCTCGTTGGAGAACTGTGTTGCCTTTCCTGTTTGTGAGTCGGTGTTTACTTCTACGGAAGCCCGTCTGGTGGCCTGTATTGTCATGGAGTAGCCGTTGCCGTCGTAGTCGAAGCTCACGGAGTTGGCGCAGAATATTCCGCGCTTGTTCGTGGCGTCTCTGAATGTCTGGCGGTAGAGGAAGTAGTAGCCCAGACCTATGCCCCAGTACTGGTTCTGTGCCTTCAGCGTAATCATTGTGGCGTGTGCATACTTGTTCCAACTGAGGGCATTCACCGGGGTGTCAGGTTTCGTTCTGGGGGATTTCGGCCTGCTCACCTCTTCGTGCTTCGATGCTTCCAGCCCGTTGTCAACATTGATGCCTTCGATATTCTCAAGGGCGCCGTATTCCTCAATGCTGTAGTTTCTGGCGGTCTTATACTTCATCTCCTGCTTCTTCTTGTTATCCTCAAAATCCTTGGCTGTACCGAGAACATGTGCATTGAGCAGCGTATTCGTAAGGCCGATGGTCATTTGGGACGAAAGGCTTATGGCAGTCTTCTTTATCCTGTAGCTGTTCAGGATTTTTATCACCTTTGAGATCCATGTCTTTGCGCCGGTGAAAACTGATGACGCCGCATTGGCAGCGTAGCTCTCATCGAACTTGAAGCTTTTCTCCCCTTTGGCGCTGTAGAGTTCTTTCTCAGTTTTCGCCATTATGGATGCCGCCTCTATGCTTGTGCCTTTCTCTCCCGACTTGAAGTACACTTCATATTCAGGATTGCTTGGGTCAACCGATTCCGGTTTTCTCGGCGGTACGGGCGTCGGCTGGGGTGTGGGCTTTGGCGTTGGCTTCGGTGCAGGCTTTGGCTCTCCGGTAAGAATGAGGTCCAGCTGAATATATGAGGGATTGCCGTTTATCCTGAATACAGAAGGGTTGAAGCCGTGTTTCTGGTCTTTTGTCTCTGCCGTGCCTGGCCCCTCGACCTTCTTTATCACAAAGCCTTCCGGCACCTTGCAGTCTATCTTGCCATACATCCCGTTCTCTCTTTCTGGCCATGTCCCTCCTGCCTTGAAGCGCATCTTTATGTGGAGTTCGCCGGAAGTGTTACGCTTGTTCAGGTCGTAGTCATATATCTTAACGCAGTCTTTGAAAATCTCATAGTCTTTCACCGGCGTGTCGGCTTCGGGATTGTGTATTATGGGTTTTCCGTACTCGTTGAGCTTAAGTCTTTCCAGCTCCTTTCCGAAGAAGAGGGTTATGGTCTTGTCCTCTTCAACTGGTTCAGGCTCAGGTTCCGGCATTGTGTCCGGCTCCGACTCAGACTTTGGCTCAGGATCCGGCTCTGGTGTGGAGTCCGGATTGTTGTCGCCATTATACTTTTTGATGTATGCACTGTTGGCGAACAGCATGGGCTTTTCCTCCTCGAAGCAGCCTGTGATGTCCTTGAAGTCAATCTTCTCTTTGATGTCCTGGCCACCGGTTGAGTAGTTGAAGTCTTTGTTCTTTAGTGCCAGTGAGTTTATGAGTCCGTCGTAGTAGTGGCCTGATCCAAACCGCATCTGGCTGTCCTCATAGAAGAAATATTCGCCGTTCTCATAGCACAGACGGCTCAGGAAGTCGTAGGCGCTCTCCCTGCTCTGTATGGTCGAGGAGAGGAAACGGTCAGCCTTGTAGGCGCCCATCTTTGTGGTGTCGCGTTCAGACAGGTGCTGGAAGCGGTTCTGGTTTTTGTTTAGAATGAGCAGCAGCTCGCGGCTCAGGCTCGTTTTGTTGTCGTATGTCTCGTTGCCGTAGGAGCTGAACATGCGGTCCAGGTCCGTCTGGTACTTTGTGTTCACGAAATAGTCGGCGATGTCCGTGATGGAGCGGTTCGTGTACGACTGGTTTGTTGTCGGCAGGGTGAGGAACTTGTCGGCGCTGTAGGCGGTGAATGCCAGCTCAAACTCCTTGTCGTTGTATTTCTCCACCTTTGCGGAGAACACGAAGTAGTTCTTCAGGACACTCGTGTTGGAGCAGGTCAGGTTTACCGTCGATTTCGCAAGGAAGTCCTTCAGGTTGTCGATGGTAGCCAGCGACCTGTTGTCGGTGGCGCCCTTCAGTGTTACTTCGATGTAGTTGGGGCTGAAGAGCTGTTTCCTCACTTTGAATGAACCCACCGTGATGGCGGTGCCCCCTTTCAGCTTGATTTCCGTGAAGCTGTTGGAACCGTCGCTGGTCACTTTGGGCTTGGAGTCGTTGTCCCCAAATTCAATGAGGCTGGTAAATGACAGGATGTTGGTTGTGTCCTTTTGTGTGTTGGAATCCGTCTCGTTCAGTGTGAGTGTTCTGTTGCCGTAAATCGACAGTGTGATTGAATCTTTCATACCAAATCCTTAGGTTTTAATAGGTTTTAATGTGATGTTTGTTATCCAGTCTTTTTCTTTCTCAATAAATCAAAAACTGTTTGATTCCGTCTCTTTGTGTTTTCTTTCTTTTCTGGTCAATAAATCATACTTATCTGACTTATTTTTCTGTGAATCAGTTATAAGTCCAATAAGTCTAATTTATTGATTGTCTTTTTGTTGTCAATAAATCA
>JABUUG010000111.1:5966-10260 GCA_021443285.1 Bacteroidaceae bacterium | reverse complement strand
GTGATGATTTCCACCTTGTCGCTCACCATGAACGAGCTGTAGAAGCCGAGTCCGAAATGTCCGATTATGGCGTTTGCGGTGTCCTTGTATTTCTCAAGGAAGTCCGTTACGCCTGAAAATGCTATCTGGTTGATGTACTTCTCTATCTCATCCTGTGTCATGCCGATGCCTCGGTCGGAGATGGTTATTGTGCCGTTGTCCTTGTCGAGGGCTATGCGAACGGTGAGGTCTTCGTCCTTGAGGGCATCGTTGCCGAGTATGGTGCGCAGCTTCTGTGTGGCGTCAACAGCGTTAGACACCATCTCGCGGAGAAAAATCTCGTGGTCTGAATACAAAAACTTCTTGATTACCGGGAAAATGTTCTCGGTTGTTACTCCAATATTTCCTTTCATAAGTATAATGATTTGATGTTTGCGCACTATAATACAAACACTGTGCCAAACATCCGTCAGCTATTCTATAAGGGGAGTTAAAGTGCCATCAGGTGGGTTCTGAAAATTGGAGTTAACTTCTTTAACTCCCCTTCCTACTTCTCCTTCCTTATCTCTTTGCTCATCTTCAGCTCGTTTCTTCCGTCTATGCGCTGGTATTTCACCTCGTTCATCATGCTCATGACGAGCATTATGCCGAGTTTTCCCTCGCTGGCATCGTCGGCGTTCTCCGCGGTGTCGGGTATCTCGAATGTTGTCGGGTCGAACGGTGTTCCGGAGTCAGAGAGTATGATGTCTATCCTGTTTGAAACGGCAGAGAGCACGAGGGTGTTGCTGCTCTCGGCGTTTGGCGGATAAGCATAGTCTATGATGTTTATCATCGCCTCCTCCACGGCGAGCTGTATGTTCAGGATGGTGTCCTTCGTGAGGCTTAGGCTGGTGCAGAAGTCATTGATGATGGCGGCTATGCGCGTCACCTCGTTCTTGTCGTTCTCGAAGGCTATTCTCTTCCACATCCTGCCCGTTGGCTTGTAATGGACGCACATTATCGTTATGTCGTCGCTCTGTTCCGCCCCGTCCGCATGACGCCTTACGTCTTCTATGACACTATCCACCATCTCGCGGGCATTCAACCTGACGGCCGTCTGCGCCGTTTCCACGAGCCGCTCTATGGTGTACAGCTTCTTCTCCGTATTCTCCGCCTCGGCTATACCGTCGGTGTAGAGCAGCAGCTTGTCGTCGGGGTTAAGGTATGCCTCGTTCAGCGTGTAGGGCATCCGCTCCATCACGCCCACGGGCAGATTGCTGTCCATAGGCACCGTTACCACCTCGTCCTCACGAACAATGAGCATCGGGTCGTGACCTGCATTGCAGAACAACAGGCGGCCGTCAGACAAGTCCAGCTCGCCCACGATGAGGGTAACAAACATGTTGCGCTCGTTGTTCGGCGAGAGCGTGTTGTTTATGTTCTCCACGACTATGTTCGGCGCTATGCCTCCCCGGTATGACGCGCGGAAGACGCTGGCGGTGATTGCCATGACGAGCGATGCCGGGATGCCCTTTCCGCTGACGTCGCCTATGATGAAGAAGAGCTTCTCGTCGCGGCACATCACGTCGTAGAGGTCGCCTCCTACTGCCTTTGCCGGCTGCATGAAGGCATAGACGTCTATGTCCTTGTGCGACGGGTAGGTGGGCAGCACTCTGGGCAGCATGGACATCTGCACCTCGTGGGCTATGAGCAGCTCGCTCTCCATGATGCGCTGTGCGGCGGTCGTCTCCGCCACCTTGTGCATATAGTCCTTCAGCGCCACGCGCATCTCGTCGAGCGAGTCGCCGAGATACTGTATCTCGTCGCCCGTCTCCATGCGGCGTATGGGCTTGTCGAAGTCGCCCTGCGCTATTGCCACGGATGCCTCGGCATAGTCGGAGATGGGCCGTGTCTTGCGTATTATGACATAACGCACCACGTAGTACAGTATCACCAGACAGATGACGAGCAGCACCGTAGAGGTGAGCAGACCGTAGAACAGGGTGCTGTAAATCTCGGTGAAGGGCACCCTCATCACCACTCCCCAGTTGGCGTTCACCGCCTTCACGCTGGCAAAGCATGCCACCTCCTTGTTTCCGTCGTAGTCTATTGACTCCACGCCGCTTCCGCCGGCCTGTATCCTGCGTCCTATCTCCTCCAGCCCGGGGCTGTTGTTCATGCGTGCATCGGTGATGAACGTCTCGTTCTCCACCATCTGCCTGTTGCTGTGTATCACATACCTGCCGTCGCTGCTGAACACGGAGAACACCGCGGCCTTCTCCCCCCGCGACCTTCCCAGCCCGGAGATTATGTGCTTCAGGTGGTTCAGGCGGTAGTCAACACCCATAACGGCGAACACCTCGCCCTTCTCGTTGACGAGCGGGTGGGTCATCGTGGCCACCTGCTCGCCATGGAGGGGGTAGGGGTAGGTCAGGTAGTTCTTCTTCAGGCGGTAGGGCAGCAGGTAGTATGGATAGGTCTCATACTTGTGGCCGGTGGGGCGCTTGTTGAAGTATGGCAGGCTGTTCGTGGAGTTTCTTATCACTTCATACATAGCCCTGTCCTCACCGTCGGGCTTGAAGCAGATGAAGGAGAACATGAACCGCTTGTCGTGCATCATGTCCATAAGCACACCGCGTACGGCCTCCTCGCTGTCGATGTTCCGGCGCATGGCCATGTCGTAGGCCTCCAGCTTCTCCTCCACCGTGCTTATCTCCTGCTCTATCTTCGACACATAGAGCTGCACCTTTGCCGTATGCCGCTCCTCGGCCCTCTGTTTCAGGGTGATGGCAAGGAAGATGCTGCTCGACGTGAATATCACGACGAACACCGCGAGCACTGCCGCCGTAACATAGTGCGTCAGCATCTTGTAGAAGTGCGAGTTATATGAAGTCTTCTTTGCCATTTAGGCCGATAACTTTCTTCAGGTGGGTTCTATAAAGGGGAGTTAAAGGAGTTAAAGGAGTTAAAGGAGTTAAAGGAGTTAAGGGAGTTAAAGGAGNGGAGTTAAAAGGAGTTAAGGGAGTTAAAGACAAATGACTTTTTGCCTGATAACTCGCTGAACACAAACTATATAGGTAATGTCTTTAACTCCTTTAACTCCATAACTAATAGATATTGCCTTTATGTATATCCCTACTCTCCTATCAGTGGGTTCACCACAAACTCGTCGTATGCGATGGGGGCGCCCTTTCCGCTATACAGGCGGTACATGCGCTCGGCATCTTCAAAGTTCCTCTTGTTGAGGTTGAACTTCCTCGGCACCTTCCCATCCACGCTCTGCAGTCGTTCCAGCTCGTTGAGCATCCTCATCTCGTGGTATGCGCTGTGTGGCAGGTTGTGGCGTTCCATCTCCTGCATCACTATCTCCAGCGCCCTCGCCTTGTTGCGGTATGCGCCGTGCCATCCGTTTGTGGCTGCCCTGACGAAACGCTTCACCACATCGGGGTGCGACCTATAGAACTCCTCCGTAACGTACACACCGTCTTCAGGCGTGTTGATTCCCATCTCCGAGTAATACACCTTGTTGAAGCTGCTTGGGTTGCAGCCCATCTCCTCGAGCTGGAGAATCTCGTTGTACGATGTGCAGATGATATTGTCGAATCCTCCCTCCCTGAACGCCTCCACGCCGGAGAACACCTCCGTCCACTTCACCGTGGAGTCCGTCTTCGCGTCGATAGCCTTCATCAGCACAGGGTTGTAGCCGTGCCAGATGACTATCTCCTTCCCCCGCAAGTCCTCTATGGAGTGCACCGAGTCGCGCGTTACTATGCAGTGGCTCATCGTCTGCGATGTCTGCATGACATTCACTATCTTCAGCCCGTTCTGCCGCGCCAGCAGCGCGTTGAGCATGTCCATGACGACAAACTGCGCCCTGCCGCTCTCCAGCATCTGCGCGCAGCTGTGTACGGAGTCGTCGTAAAGCACCTCCACATCGAGCCCCTCTTCCCTGAAGAGCCCCTCCTTGTCGGCATACATATAGCCGGCAAACTGCGCCTGCGCAGTCCATATATTGTACAGGGTGTAACGCTCGCGCCTGCTCATCCCGGCAGCGATAATTGACGCTGCCGCCACAAGAAGCAGCACGGACACGACTATATATTTCTTCGGAAACGCCATGACAGGTTTACATGTTCCGGGCGAAGCACACGCCCCATCAGAGTAACGGTCAAGCAATCGCTAAAATGAAAACATCAGGAACTTGTTTTTCAATCATCACCTGACGATTACCCAAAAAACGAGTCCACCCCCCCTCTGCCCAAAGGCCCCGAAGACGTGTCTCCCAAAGCATAACCATCACTTATCGGGCGCAAATTTACCCTTTTCGCCCGTTACC
>JABUUG010000111.1:0-4953 GCA_021443285.1 Bacteroidaceae bacterium | reverse complement strand
CCAGCAATCTCTTTATTCTTTGCGTATACTACAATACCTGATACCGCCTTATCCAATCGACCAATCGATCGAACAACAAAGTCCTCATCTTGATAATATCTCTTTAATACAGAACCCATGTCATCATCTGGATGTTCACTGCTTGCATGTGTTGGAATGCCAGAAGGTTTATTGACAATCACAATCTGTGCATCCTCATATAATATCTCTGGCACAAAATCGATTGCCTTATTTGCTACAATACCTATCCCTACTACATCACCAAGATTTAACAGCTGTGTTAATCTACATACCTGTTGATTTACGCAATGCGCCACAATCCATACTATTAATGAGCATTAAAATATCTGCCGTTATCAACCGCTTTTGGTCACAAAACCAAACCGTTCCGATATTAATTCATAATTTTGCGTCCATAATTTTCGTGAATTTGGTTGGAGGACTGCGGTTGGCAGACAGCCCCTGACTTTGATAAGAAATAACAAAACTTCTGAATTAATAGAAGCAAATAACACAGATGGAAGAACAGAAACTGAACGAACACAACAAGGCGGAATATCCGCCGATGCACTCGGCGGAACACCTGCTGAACGGAGAGATGTCCCGGCGCTACGGATGCGGACGGGCCTTCAGCGCGCATGTGGAGCGCAGGAAGTCGAAGCTCGACTACCACCTGCCAGCGCAGCTCACAGACGGCGAGCTGCGCTCTCTGGAAGAGTATGTCAACGGGGCGGTTGCCGCAGATGTGGCGGTGAGAGAAGAGTATATAACACAGCAGGAGGCTATGAGCCGCTTCGACATGAGCCGCCTGCCGGAAGGGGCGTCCGACACCGTGAGGGTGGTGCATATCGGCGACTACGACCAATGCCTCTGCGCCGGCGCCCATGTGGCGCGGACGTCCGAAATAGGCACCTTCCGCATATCGAGCAGCAGCTGGAAAAACGGCGTGCAGCGCATAGTGTTCCGCCTCGACGGGGCGAAAGAGTATTGACAGAAAAATATAACAAAAAGCACACCGGTTTGGCTTTTTGACGCTCATTGGGCGGGGAAATTGTCCTTTTTTGTTGCAAATTTTGTTCTTTTTGTGAATTTTCCCCGTTTTTTTTTACAATTTGAAAATATATGGAATAACTTTGCGCCGCAATTACTATGGCGTAATGCAACTACGGGCGTCGTTATGCCCAGAACAATAACTGCCATTCTAAACCTAATTTCTGATGGAAAACGAAAACAAATCTCTCACGGAGCCAGCAGCAGAGCAGACAGTGAACGAAATTGCACAGACTGCAGCTGAAGAAACACAAACTGTAGTGGAACAACCTCAAAGCGTAGCGGAAGAGCCCCAGGCCGCGGCCGCAGAGCCGGAAACCGTGGCAGAAGAGCCGCAAAACGAAGAGCCGCAGGCGGTGGCGGAGGAAGCCATGCCGGGCGAGGAGGAACCACAGGCGGCTGCTGAAGCGTTACAAAAGTCTTACCCGGTTTACAAAACAGCGCAGGAGGTGGTGGAACGCATCTCCGAGATTGCACAGAGCGACGAAGACTCTGAGCGTCAGGAGCTGGACCTGCTGAAGAGCCTGTTCTACAAGTTCCGCAATGCGGAGAACGAGGCGAAGAAGCAGGCGTTTGTAGAGGCCGGCGGCAATGCAGACGACTACCAGGCGGAACCTGACGAGACAGACGAGAAGTTCAAGGCGGAACTGTCTGTCATACGCGAAAAGCGTCAGCGCGCATTCCTTGAACAGGAGCAGCAGAAGGCAGACAACCTGCAACGCAAGCTCGAGATACTGGCACTCATAAAGGACATGACGGTGTCGCCCGAAGAGGTAAGCAAGCACTATCAGGAGTTCAAGCAACTGCAGGAGGAATGGAAGGGCATCACGCTCGTGCCGGCAGAGAAGGCCACCGAACTGTGGAAGAACTACCAGCTCTACTGCGAGAAATATTACGATATGCTGCAGCTGAACCGCGAAGCGCGCGAATATGACTTCAAGAAAAACCTTGAGCTGAAGACACAGCTCATAGAGACCGCCGAGAAACTGACCACCGAGGACGACCCTGTCAGCGCATTCTACCAGCTGCAGAGCCTCCACGACCAGTGGCGCGAGACAGGCCCTGTGGCAAAAGACCTGCGCGAAGAGCTGTGGGGCCGCTTCAAGGCTGCGTCCACGGCAATAAACAAGCGCCATCAGGACCACTACATCGCCATAAAGGAGAAGGAGGAGAAGAACCTCGAACTGAAGACCGCCCTCTGCGAGAAGGCTGAGGCGATGCTTGCCGAAGACCAGCTGCCGCAGAGCTCAGCAGGATGGGACGAGCAGACAAAGCGCATGCTCGAGCTGCAGGCAGAATGGAAGACAATAGGCTTCACCGTGCAGAAGATGAACGCCAAGATATTCGAGCGCTTCCGTGCTGCGTGCGACACCTTCTTCACAAAGAAGAACGAGTTCTTCGGCGAACTGAAGGGCAAGTATGCGGAGAACATAGAGAAGAAAAAGGCACTCGTGGAGAGGGCAAAGCAGCTGGCAGACTCCACCGAATGGCGTTCTACAGCAGACAAGCTGGTACACCTGCAGAAAGAGTGGAAGACGGTGGGCGCCACACCACACAAGATAGGCGACCAGCTGTGGGCAGAGTTCATCGGAGCATGCAACAAGTTCTTCGATGCACGCAAGGCAGCCAATGCAGGACAGCACAACGAGCAGATGGACAACCTCGCCAAGAAGAGAGATGTGGTGGAGCGTCTGAAAGCCCTCATTGAAGAGCCGGTGGAGAATATGCGCGAAACGCTGAAGAACCTCTCCGAAGAGTTCAGCAAGATAGGTCATGTGCCATTCAAGGAGAAGGATGCACTCTACGCAGAATACAAGGAGGCACTCGACGCCGCCTACTCAAAGGCAAACAAGGGCGATGCCGGCAGACGCCTTGAACGCTTCAAGAGGTCTATCAAGAACGCCGCCGAGAATATCAGCGACGAGCGCACACGCCTGATGCGCCGCCTCGAGAGCCTCCGCAAGGAACTGGCAACGGTGGAGAACAACCTGACCTTCTTCGGCGTATCGAGCGGCAAGAAGGCCAACCCTCTGCTCGACAGCGCAAAGAAGCAGATGGAGAAGATTAAGGACGAGATAGCACTGACAACGGAGAAGGTCAATGCCATCGACGAACAGGAGTAATAATCCCCCCACAGCGTGCTCATACTCATAGCGAAACTGACAGTCGCGCTGGCGGCGATAATCCTCTCCGCCGACTGGATGACCAACGGTGCATCGGCGATAGCCCTGAAACTCAAGATACGGCCGTTCATCGTTGGACTGACGATAGTAGCGATGGGCACGTCAGCCCCAGAACTGTTTGTGTCGCTAAGCTCTGCCCTGGCGAGCAACAGTCCGGAGAAGGCAGGGATGGTGGACATCGCGCTCGGCAATGTTGTGGGCAGCAACATCTTCAACTGCCTGCTCATCGTGGGCATAGTGTCTCTTGTGGCGCCTGTGAATGTAGCGAGGAATACTGTGAAGCGCGACATCCCCATAGTGTTCGCCTCGTCAATGCTGCTTGCGTCACTCGTCTTTTACGGACAAATCGGCCGCCTGCACGGCATTGTCTTCCTCGTCTGCTTCGTCGGATTCCTGTTCCTGACAGTGTCAGACGCGAAGAAGGGACGGCAGGACACAGAAGAGGGAGATACCGGCGGAGAGATAAAGCCACGGCCCGTGTGGCATGCCGTACTGCTCATAGTTGTCGGGCTTGCCGTACTCGTATATTCGAGCGATGTGTTTGTGAACGCGGCATCAGGAATAGCGGCTGCGCTCGGCGTCAGCGACAAGATAATCGGTCTGACTATAGTGGGCATAGGCACGTCCGCTCCCGAACTCGCCACAAGCATTATGGCAGCGAGGAAAGGACAGGGGGAGATGGCTGTAGGCAACGTCATAGGCAGCAACATCTTCAACATACTGTTCATACTCGGACTGACAGCTGTGGTACACCCCCTCGCGGGCTTCACGATAAATCTTGTGGATATAGGCGTGATGGTGTTCTCCGCACTGCTGTTCTGGGTGTTCTCTCGCACAAAGTATATGCTGGAGCGGTGGGAAGGCGGAGTGATGACACTTGTATGTGCGGCATACCTCTGCTGGCTCGTTGCCACACAAGCATAATTGACCAATGATTATAGAACAACCATCATGGTTTCTGCGCGGCTTTCTGCCGAGGGCCACATGGCGTATGAACAGGACGGCGAAGGCTGTTTACCTGACGTTCGACGACGGTCCGATACCCGAAGCCACACCGTTCATACTCGAAACGCTGAAGGAATACGGAGCGAAGGCCACGTTCTTCATGGTGGGAGACAACGCACGGAAATACCCCGAACTGTTTGAAAGGGTCAGGAGCGAGGGCCACCGGATAGGCAACCACACCTTCAACCACCTCAGCGGAATACGCCACACCACCAGGGACTATATAGCCAACGTAAAGAAGGCCAACGAGATTTTCCGGACAAACCTCTTCCGGCCGCCCCACGGATGGCTCCGATACCCGCAGTACGCATACGTGTCGCACTACTATACGGTGGTGATGTGGGACGTGATAACGCGCGACTACAGCAAACTCATGACGGCGGAGGATGTGCTCAACAACGTGAAGACATATACGAGGAACGGTTCCATCATAACCTTCCACGACTCGCTGAAAAGCATTGACAAACTGAAAACCGCCCTGCCCGCCTCGCTACAATGGCTGAAAGAACAGGGCTATGAGTTCAAGGTATTTGAGTAGAAGGGGAAAAGGGGGAGTTAAAGAAGTTAAAGGAGTTAAAGGAGTTAAAGGAGTCAAAGAAGTTAAAGAAGTTAAAGGAGTTAAAGGAGTCAAAGGAGTCAAAGGAGTTAAAGGAGTCAAAGAAGTTAAAGGAGTTAAAGGAGTTAAAGGAGTTAAAGGAGTTAAAGGAGTTAAAGG
>JABUUG010000110.1 GCA_021443285.1 Bacteroidaceae bacterium | reverse complement strand
ATCTAATCAAAAATAAAATTCAATACAAACCATTCTCTAATGAACTATTTGGGTTTATTTCTTGCGCCTTCTTTACATCCTCCACCTTCCTTATTGTTTTTTCCTCATCCTCTTTTTTCAAGGTTATTGTCGGGGTCTTGTAAGGCTTGCCAGTCAGGCGGTTTGCACCGCCATACTGCGCATACCTTCGACGTATGCCTGAAACATACCCCACGGTCTCCGTACCCCTCATATATCCGTGCTGCACGAGCGGATGGCTATAACCCTCAGGGGTGGAAAGCAGCAGAACGTAGGGTGCGACATAGTCCCACCGATGTGTGGGCACAGTGTCTGCCTTGGCGAGTGCTATGGCATCCATTACATGGCCGATACCGCCGTTATACGCAGCAAGGATGAAGTTCTGACGCTCATAGGTGTTACGGATAAAGCTGAAATTGTCATTCAGCTCCACAATAAGCCTTACTGCAGCCTTTATATTCGTCTCTGGGTCGAACATTTCGGTGAAGGGGAGGTTTATCCTTTCTGCTATGTGAGGCATTATCTGCATCAGCCCCCGTGCTCCCATATACGACATGGCCTGCTTGTCGAAGGTTGACTCCTGATAGCATTGTGCCGCAAGCAGTTTCCAGTCCCAGTTGCAATATTTCGCATACTTACGGAACAATGAGTCGTACTGTGAGAACTCCCCCCTTTTCAGGTCTATATACGGAGGATACTCATGACGGGTAAGTCCACTGTCCGAAAGCCACAGCTTCTGAGCCTGCACTATGTAGGAGACAATTGTGTCGCAGTACCATTTGTCAATGCTGTCCTGCAATTCTTTTGTCGCAGCCTTCAGTCTGCCAGGAACATGAGTAACGGCTATGTCTCCTTCAAAGCGCAACAGGCGCGCCGCCACTTCTGTGGAGTCCTTACACGAATCAACAGCAACATCTACGTCAAGCCCCCGTGCAAATTCGCTGGTTATAAGATACTGGATGCCGAAATGCCGGTTATTGTATTTGAAATAGGTCGTCGGGCTATAGTATGTGAGCAACCTTATTCTTCCTCTTTCCTTAATCTCCCTTACGGACAACGGCCGCTGGCGATAGCAGGAATCTTTTAATAGCAGGGTGTCGCCCTGCGGAGTTATTATCCTTTCCTCAAACCGGCCGCCCGGCAGACATCCTGTCAGAATAGCACACATTAATAAAATATATGGCACAAACCTGCTCACTGCACTTAACTGTATGGTTAATCATTTGCCGGCCGCCCTTTGCGGAGGTGCAGTAGGCGAAAACTCCCTTATATTCTGGTATTCTTTGTTTTGCTGTATGTACGTTCTGCCGTTCACATTGTTTGAGCCTCCGTATGTCTGAAAGCGTCTTCGTATTGCATCCACATAGCCCGCCGTTTCCCATCCCCTCATATATCCGTGCTTTACAATGGGGTTCCTGTACCCGGCGGGTGTTGCAAGTTTCAGTATGTACGGCTTAACATTCTCCCAGTAGTATTCGTTCCTCCCGTCAGCCATTGCCAGAGCCATTGCATCCCTGATATGTGCAGCCCCGCCGTTGTACGAGGCAAGCACAAAGTTCTGACGCTCGAAAGCATCAGGCACATCAGAGAATAGCCCTGACAGTTCCACGATGTATCGGCAGGCAGCGGCAATGCTTTTCTCCGGATCATAAATATCGGCAGCGGCAAGACCCAGATGAGCTGCAGTCGAAGGCATAATCTGCATGAGACCTTTGGCGCCCGCAAAAGACACTGCATTCGGATCAAATGTGGATTCCTGGTAACACTGCGCAGCAATAAGACGCCAGTCCCAGCCAGTCTGCTGACCGTATCTCTTGAAAAAAATGTCATAAGAAGATATGACTCCACCTTCAGGATTCCTGTAAGGGGAATAAACCTTTCGCTTCACGCCGCCACTCGCCACAATATCCTTTTCCCTCGTCAGCACATCATTCAGCAGACGGGCGGTATACCAGCGGCTTATGCTGTCACTGAGTTCCTGCGTTGAAGCCTTGAAGTCGCCAGGTGTCAGGAAGGCCGCTATGTCGCCTTCATTGTTTTCCAATCGCGACAGAATATCAAGCGAGTCGCGGCATATTTCCACTCGCACACGCACTCCAAGACGCTGGGCAAAAGCCTCCACCAACAGATATTGCGTACCTAACGCGCTGCCCTTATACTCATAGTAGGTCTGAGGGCCGTTTTCTGTAAGCATAATGATTTCTCCGTTTGCTACAAGCTCCCGCAGAGAAAGCACATCGGATGTGTCGCTTCTCAGGGTGTCCCCGACTGCTATTATGTCGCCCCAAGGGGTGAGGATTTCTTCTTTCTCATTCGATTTCCAGCCTTTGCAAGAGGCAAAAAACATCAAAAAGCAAGACAATATGCAAAGACAATATCTCAATTATGTTAATTTTTCGGCGCAAAATTAGTGTTTTATGGGAAATAATAATTCCACTGAGAGCATAAAACATTAACTTTGCGCCGCATTTTTAATTTATTAACACGACATAAATGCTTAGAATAGCAATACAAAGCAAGGGCAGACTCTATGAAGACACCATGAATCTGCTCGCCGAGTCTGACATAAAGATTGGCTCGTCCAAACGTACACTGCTTGTACAGTCATCAAATTTCCCTCTGGAAGTGCTATACCTGCGGGATGACGACATACCGCAGAGCGTGGCATCGGGAGTGGCGGATGTCGGCATCGTTGGTGAAAATGAGTTCTGCGAAAAAGCAGAAAACGCGGAGATTGTGAAGCGTTTGGGCTTCTCCAAGTGCCGACTGTCGCTTGCAATACCAAAAACCACCAACTACAAGGGATTGGAATGGTTCAACGGAAAGAAAATAGCAACGTCTTATCCCGGCATACTAAACATCTTTCTGGCAGAGAAGGGTATCAAGGCTGATGTCCATGTAATCACCGGTTCCGTTGAGATTGCTCCTGGCATAGGACTCGCCGATGCAATATTCGATATTGTAAGCAGCGGCTCGACACTGGTCAGCAACAACTTGACAGAGGTGGAGGTGGTGATGCACAGCGAGGCACTGCTTATAGCGAACAAAAACTTGACATCGGAGAAGAAGGAAATACTGGAGCAGGTGCTTTTCCGCATGGAGGCTGTACGACAGGCAGAAGACAAGAAGTATGTGCGCATGAATGCACCGAAAGCCCGTATGCAGCAGATTATTGACGTGCTTCCCGGACTGAAAAGTCCCACTATTATCCCACTTGCAGACCCCGAATGGTGTTCAGTCCATGCAGTACTTGACCAAAAGATATTCTGGGAGATTATCGGAAAACTGAAGGAATTGGGTGCGCAGGGAATTCTTGTAACACCAATAGAAAAGATGATTCTTTAGAAGGGGAGTTAATGTGTAGTTAACTCCCCTCCCCTGGAGTTACCACTCCCCTTCACTACACTTAAAGAACACCACCCGAAATGAAAATAATCAGATACCCCAACGCAAGCGACTACGCGGAGATATGTCGCCGCCCAGACATCGATCTCGCCTCGCTAAACGAAACGGTTTCTTCCATTTTGGAAGACATCAAGAACCGAGGCGATGAGGCGGTAAAGGAGTATGAACAGAAGTTCGACAACGCAACACTATCGAATCTGCTTGTAACGCAAGAAGAAATAGTCGATGCCCTGAAGAATGTTTCACCAGACCTGCTCGACGCCATACGTCTTGCCCACTCCAACATTACAAAATTCCATGAAAGCCAAAAGTTTGAAGGGCAGATTGTCGAGACATCTCCTGGGGTGCGGTGCTGGCAGAAGAGTATCGCAATAGAGAAGGTTGGACTATATATACCCGGCGGCACTGCCCCACTGTTTTCCACAGTACTCATGCTCGCCATTCCTGCAAAAATTGCCGGATGCCGTGAGATAGTGCTCTCGACGCCTCCATCTAAGGAAGGAAAGGTAAATGCAGCCATCCTCGCTGCGGCATCTATTGCTGGTATCAGCCGCATATACAAGATAGGCGGTGTACAGGCTATAGGTGCAATGGCATACGGCACAGAATCCGTTCCAAAGGTGCACAAAATCTTCGGCCCTGGCAACCGTTTCGTAATGGCAGCCAAACAGGCGGTATCACTCTCCGATGTGGCAATTGATATGCCCGCAGGACCGAGCGAGGTGTGTGCCCTGGCAGACGACACAAGCGATCCCGTATTCGTTGCCGCAGACCTCTTATCGCAGGCAGAACATGGCACAGATTCCCAGGTACTGCTTATAACCACAAGCGAAATGATGCTCAACAAGGTAAGCACAGAAGTGGAACGCCAAGTGGAACAACTGCCACGAAAGGACATGGCGAGGAAGACTCTTGAAAACTCAACATTTGTGCTCGTAAACAGCCAAGACGAGGCAATGGCACTAAGCAATGCATACGCCCCAGAACACCTCATCATAGCATCCGACGACTATGAGAAACTTGCTGACAAGGTAATCAATGCTGGATCCGTATTTCTCGGAAACTATGCCTGTGAGAGTGCTGGTGACTATGCAAGTGGGACAAACCACACACTACCCACACACGGATGGGCCACATCCTACAGCGGCGTAAACCTCGACTCATACATGAGAAAAGTAACATTCCAGCATCTCACCAGACAAGGCATAGCATCCATCGGAAAATCCGTAGAAATTATGGCAGAGGCAGAAAGCCTGAATGCACACAAGAATGCAATGACAGTCAGGATTATTGGTAAATAAAGCAATGAAAAGTCTAAAAAAACTTACACGTCCCAATATATGGGCATTAGAACCATATAGTTCGGCAAGAAACGAGTATGCTGGCAGAGAGGCGAGGGTGTTCATTGATGCCAACGAAAACCCATATAATGCACCTTACAACCGCTACCCTGACCCACTACAACCGGAACTCAAAAATCGGCTGGAAAAAATAAAGGGTGTACCCGCTCACTGCATCTTCCTCGGCAACGGTTCAGACGAAGCCATCGACCTTGTCTACCGTTGCTTTACCATACCCTCCAAAGACAATGTGGTGGCAATAGAGCCTACATACGGAATGTACAAAGTGTG
>JABUUG010000010.1:39679-42054 GCA_021443285.1 Bacteroidaceae bacterium | reverse complement strand
ATATTCTCCTTAACCCATTTGAGAACCTGTATCTGGTCGAGTATGCCGTAGTTGCCGGACACTTTGTTCGGGCTTTCGGCGGTCAGGGCGGGGTGGGTGAAGAAACCGAACACATTAACGCGGTAGTTGAAGGTTACGAGTATGACGTCCTTGCCAGCCCACTCTTCACCGTAGAACTCTGGCTCTGAACCCCATCCTTCGCGCAGTCCGCCACCGAAGATGAACACCGCCACAGGCATCTTCTTGTCCGTCTGTCCTGGGGCTTTCGTATAGACGTTCAGGTAGAGGCAGTCCTCGCTATAGGGGGCCTCGTCGCCATAGCCCCACTCTGTAGTATATCCTCCGGGATAGTGTACATACTGAAAAGGCGGGTGTCCGAACTTGTCGCACACTCTCACGCCCTTCCAAGGAACGACGGGCTGCGGCGCTTTCCATCGGTTCTCTCCGATGGGGGGAGCGGCGTATGGAATGCCTTTATAGACCATGACGCCCTCCTTTTCTCCCTGCACGCCCTGTATCTGCCCCCCTTCGACAGTAAGGATAGGATTGACATTGTCTGCCTGACACTCCGCAAAAGTGCTGTATGCAGCAAGGATAATAGAGAATAATATTAGTTTTTTCATGGTGGAAAAGTATTAAAAATGGAATTAAGGGAGATATTTGGGGAAGTTAAAGAAGTCAAAGAAGTTAAGGACATTACCTATATGGTTTGTGTCCAATCTGTATATGAGAAAAAATCATTTGTCTTTAACTCCTTTAACTCCCCCAATTAGTATTCCAGTATCAGCGACTGGCGGGGTGTGAGGGTGAAGTCGGAGGCGATGTTGTATTTCCGGCCTGTCGTTACATCCTTTGCCACTGTGCCTTCGGGTACTACCTCGGCGTAGCGCTTTGCGTGGAATGTGGCGTTTGCCTTTGTGCCGTTGAGCACTACAAGCACATTCTTCCCTGCATACTGGCGCGAGATTACATATACGCCCTCGATAGGACACCACTGTGTCTGTTTGCCTTTGGTTATCACCTCGTTGCCCTTGCGCCAGTGGAGCAATTTGGAGGTCCAGTTGAACATCCTCTGCTCTGCCTGTGTCATGCCTTCGCCTGTGAAAGCGTTCTTCTTGTCGCCGCTCCATCCGCCGGGGAAGTCGTTGCGCACATATCCGTCGGTGATGCGCTTAGTGCCGTTCATGAGTATCTCCGTGCCGTAGTAGAGCTGCGGTGTGCGGTTGATGGTGAGCAGTACGGAGAGCGCCTGTTTCAGGGCGAGGGTGTCCTTGCCTTCGCCGAGGAAGCGGTCGGTGTCGTGGTTGTCGAGGAACGCCATGACGCTCGATGGGTTGGGGTAGAGGTAGTCATATACGAGGCTGTTGTATATCTTGTTGAAGCCGTTCCACCACTGGTCGGTCTCCTCGTATTTCGTTGCAGCGCCAATCTTCTCGTAGAAGGAGAAGTCCATTACGGTGGGCAGGTACGAGTTGATGATGTGTCCGCGGTGTTTGTCGGATGTGGTCTCGTTCTTCACGAATCCTTTCTGCCATGCTGCGGTGTATGCCGGCTCTGTAACCCATGTCTCTCCCACGACATTGTATTTCGGGTATTCTGTGAGCAGCTCCTTCATCCACTGCGCCATGCCCTCCTTGAAAGCGTAGGGGTAGGTGTCCATGCGTATGCCGTCGATGCCAACTGTCTCAATCCACCAGAATGAGTTCTGTATGAGGTAGCGCATGACATGCGGGTTGCGCTGGTTAAGGTCGGGCATTGAAGGCACGAACCATCCCTCTGTAGTCTCGGCGAGGTCTATCTTCGAGGCATAGGGGTCGAGCACCGGTGTCAGCTTGTAGTTGGTTTGCAGATACTTGTCGTTTGTGGGCGGTGTTGCCATGACGCTCTGTCCTTCGGGCGCTTTCTTCTTTGTGTCAGCGGTGTTTGCTGCCTGAGCCTCCGGTGAGAGCCATTCCGGTTTGTTGAACCAGTCCTTCGACGGCATATCGGCAATCCATGGGTGGTCGTAGCCGCAGTGGTTGAAAATCATGTCCATCACGATTTTTATGCCCTTTGCGTGTGCCTCGTCGATGAGCTGCTTATACTGCTCGTTTGTGCCGAAGTAGGGGTCCACCTTGTAGTAGTCGGTTGTGGCATAGCCGTGATAAGTGCTCTGGTCGCCTGCATCGGGGGAGTTGTTCTCCAGCACGGGAGTGAACCACAGTGCCGTGACGCCGAGCTTGCTGAAATAGTCGAGGTGCTGGCGTATGCCTTCGAGGTTGCCGCCGTGACGGAGCGAGGGCATAGAGCGGTTGATGGTTCTGCCGTTCTGCTCTTTCGCGGGAGTGCCGCCCTGTGCGAAGCGGTCGGGCATGAGCATATACAGCACATCGGCA
>JABUUG010000010.1:33667-39141 GCA_021443285.1 Bacteroidaceae bacterium | reverse complement strand
GGTAATGTCACTTTAACTCCTCTTTACCTTCCCTTTAACTCCACTTTTTCTAATTGCAATGTACAATCGTTGCTGACTGTGCGCCGGCGATGAGCTTTGTGTCGTGTACGGTCTGTATGCCGTGTTCATCTATTATACCGTCGCGGCATACCACTGTGTAGTCGTCGAAGGGCAGTTGTATCTCGCGGTCGGTGTTGTTGGCGTTGAGCACCACGACGATGTCCTTCCATCTGTCGCCGCCGGCATTGTCTTTCAGGCGGAAGGCCACCACGCCGTCCTGTGTGGGCATGAACTCAAGGTGTTTGCGCACGAGGTCGGCGTCTCCCAAGCGGAAGGCGGGGTGGTTATGGCGCATGAAGATGAGGCGGCGGTAGTAGTCGAACACCTGCGGGTATTTCCTGAGGTTTGTCCAGTCGAGGTGGTTTACCGAGTCGGGTGAGTTATAGCTGTTGTGTACGCCCTTCTTGTCGCGCAGCATCTCCTCGCCGGCGAGCATGAACGGCACGCCCTGCGATGTGAACACTGCTGTCTGTGCAAGCAGGTCGAGGCGTATAAGCTGGTGGATGTCAATGCCTTTTATGCTGGCGCGCAGACGGTCGGTGAGGCACATGTCGTCGTGGCAGCTCACATAAGCGATGAACTGCGATGGCTGCTTTGCCCAGAAGTTCTTGGCGTAGTTCACCTTCTTGAGGTTCACCTGCGGATGGTCTATGCCTCCGGCGATGCCGAACTTTATGCTCTCCTCGTTGCCGGGCAGTGCGCCGAGGAAGGCTGTCTGCTTGTCGTCGGAGAACGGGCCGCGCAGGGCGTCGCGCATCTCGTCGGAGAAGGCGGCTATGCCCGGCATAAGATGGGTGTTAGCCTTCATTGCCAGTTGGCTTTCGGGCAGCACCGGCGCTTCGGCAGCCCAGCCCTCACCATAGATGAACGCCGACGGGTTTATCTCCTTCACAGCCTTCATTATCTGGTTCATCGTCTCTATGTCGTGTATGCCCATGAGGTCCACGCGGAAGCCGTCGATGTGGTATTCCGATGCCCAGTATTTGAACGAGTCAATCATGTACTGGCGCATATACTCCTTCTCCGATGCAGTCTCGTTGCCGCAGCCGCTGGCGTTGGCATAGCTGCCGTCTTTCCTTGTGCGGTAGTAGTAGCCGGGATATGTGCGGTGGAAGTTGCTGTTGTCGATGTCCATGGTGTGATTGAGCACCACGTCCATCACCACGCGGATACCTGCCTGATGGAGACTCTTCACCATCTCCTTGAACTCCCTGATGCGCACCTCCGGCTTGTATGGGTCGGTGGAGTATGAACCGTCGGGTACGTTGTAGTTCACAGGGTCGTAGCCCCAGTTGAACTGCGGCACATCGAGACGTGATTCATCTACAGAGGCAAAGTCGAATGATGGTTGGAAATGCACTGCGTTCACGCCCAAATCCTTCAGGTGCTGTATGGCGTTGAAGTGTGTCAGGGCGAGGAACTTGCCGCCGTTCTTGATGTTTGCCGACTCGTCGATGGAGTAGTCGCGGTGGTGCATCTCGTAGATGACGAGGTCGCAGGGCGTGCGTGTGGGCAGGAAGGTGTCCTTATCCCAGTCTGTGGGGTTGGTCTTCGTCATGTCAATCACTGCCGCGCGTCTGCCGTTCACTCCCACAGCCTTCGCGAAGATGCCGGGACACTCGCCCTTGCCCACATCGAAGGTGTAGAACTTGCCCTGCATGTCGCCTTTCAGTGTTGCGGTGAAGGTGTCCTTGCCAGTGTGCCGCATGTTGATTGACTTCACAGGCTTGCCGCCTTCGCCGGCATTGTAGATGCGTAGCTTCGGCTGGCTGTCATCGGGCGCGATAAGGGTGAACACTGTCTGCTTAGGCGACCATACCATCTCGTTGGCGGTGCAGAGAGGCGCGGCAGTAGCCTGTGCCGGAAGATTTTCTGCGGAAGCTGTTATCAGACAGGCTCCCAACAAACCGATAATCATTGCTTTCTTCATAAGGTTATAAGGTTGGTTCTAAAAAATGGAGGTTAGAGGAAGTTAAAGGAAGTTATGCTGCTTTGCAGCGGAAGTTAAGGGACATATGTTTTGATACTCAGGAAGTATTGTCCTTTAACTTCCCTTAACTTCCGCGCCGTAGGCGCATAACNAATCTGCTCGATATAAAATCAAAAATAGTCCAAAATTCTAATGAACTTTTTGGGTTTAATGTGGATAGGAATACTTACAACTATTTCTTCTGTGGGAAAAGGCTGATAGCGAAGCCGCCGCCGGGAGCCTGCTTGATGGTGAGCTTTGTGCCTTTCTTGATGACTTTCTTCGTAATCTTGTATGCCTTTGGGTTCTTCTCGTAGTGGGCGTCGGGGGCATCCTGATAGATGGCAGCCTCGTATCTCACGCCGTTGTCGAGGAAATCGAAGGTGAGCGTTGTGGTGTGTCCGTCGGCATCGCACTTACCGCCTACAAACCAGTTGTCAGTGCCTTTAGCCTTGCGTGCCACAGTAACATATTTCGCTGGCTCAGCCTCAAGGTACTTGGAGTCGTCCCAGTCGCAAGCGACATCGCGAATGAACTGGAAGGCGTCGTCGTATTTCTCGTAGTTCTCCACAAGGTCGGCAGCCATTTGCAGCGGGCTGTACATCGTGCAGTAGAGGGCGAGCTGGCCTACGAGTGTTGTGTGTACGAACGATGTGTTGTCGCTCCATGTGTTCAGCTGTGTCTCAAGGATACCCGGTGTGTAATCCATCGGACCACCGATGAGGCGTGTGAACGGAAGGATTACGGTGTGGTATGGTGCTGAACCGCCGAAAGCCTCGTACTCTGTGCCGCGTGCCGACTCGTTACCGACGAGGTTCGGCCATGTGCGGCACAGTCCTGTCGGGCGTACTGCCTCGTGGCCGTTGACCATAATCTTATGCTTGGCAGCCTGCTCAACAGTGTATTGGTAGTGGTTTACGGATGTCTGCGAGTAGTGGTATTCACC
This sequence comes from Bacteroidaceae bacterium, assembly GCA_021443285.1. GTDB lineage: Bacteria > Bacteroidota > Bacteroidia > Bacteroidales > Bacteroidaceae > Prevotella. The sequence goes on along the minus strand of JABUUG010000010.1, from coordinate 36,166 downwards.
GCGTGGCATCACATCGCCCACATAGCCGGTCTTCACTGCGTCGTAGCCGTAATCGTTCATGAGCTTGAACGCCTTTTCCATCCAACGCTCGTAGTTAGGTATAGAACCGGATGTCTCGTGGTGCATCATGAGCTTCACGCCCTTTGAGTGTGCGTAGTCGTTGAGCGCCTTGATGTCGAAATCGGGGTAGGGGGTGATGAAGTCGAAGACATAGTCCTTGTAGTGTCCGAACCAGTCCTCCCATCCTTCGTTCCATCCTTCAACAAGCACCTGCTGCAGACCGTTCTTTGCGGCGAAGTCGATGTAGCGGCGGACGGTCTCGTTGTTTGCGCCGTGAGTGCCGTTAGGCTTGCACTTGCTGTAGTTTGTCTTGCCGATATGCACAGAGGGCAGGTCGTTGGTGTAGCTCCATGTCTTTCTTCCCACAATCATCTCCCACCATACGCCGCAGTATTTTGTGGGGTGTATCCATGATGTGTCCTCGATTTTGCAAGGCTCGTTGAGGTTGAGCGTTATGTTAGATGCGAGGATGTCGCGTGCGTCGTCGCTTACGATAACTGTTCGCCACGGGGTGTTGAACGGAGTCTGTATCCATCCCTTTTTGCCGACAGCATCGGGGGTGAGCCATGAGGTGAACACCATCTTCTTGTCGTCGAGGTTCAGGTGCATGGCTGGGTAGTTTACGAGGGCTGCCTCGTGGATGTTGATGTATAGTCCATCGGCGGTCTTGAGCTGCAGGGCGGTCTGCACGCCGGTCTTTGAGAACTGTGTGCGCGATGAGTTGTCTGTCCAAGCCTCGTCAAACTTGCCGCGAATCTCGGACATTTTTGATATGACATGCTCGAACTCCTGCGTGTCGTAGTCGCCTGGAATCCAGTAGGCGGTGTGGTCGCCGGTCATCGCGAACTCGGTCTTTTCTTCCTTAATCACGAAGTAGTTGAGCGAGTCCTGCTGTGGGAACTCATAGCGGAAGCCTATACCGTCGTTGAACACGCGGAAGCGGATGGCGATGTTGCGCTTCTCCTTTTCCTGGCGGAGGTTGATGAGCAGCTCGTTGTAGTTGTTGCGGATTTCTTTCCACTCTCCCCATACGGGCTTCCATGTCTCATCGACGGAGTTGGTCTGTGTGCCGGTTATGGTGAAGCCGTCCATGAGGTCGGTCTCGCGCATCTCCTTGCTTGCGTGCTTGTCTTTCGCCAGTTCCAGACCGAGGTGTGAGAGCTCCACGACCTGTTTGCCCTTGTACGACATTTCGTAGGCGGGGCGGGTGTTGTCAAGGCAGAAGGAAAGCAGTATATTCCCGTCGGGGGATTTCACTTCCGTGTCATTATCCTTGGCAAATATGCTGAGGGATATTGCCAAAAGTCCAATTAGAATGCTTTGTCTCATTGTTTTTCTTTTTTTAGATCAGCCGGAATATCCGGAATATCCATGATACCGGGCTGCCGGAATAATAAAATAAATCAATAGCTAAATACCCTTCAATAGTAAATGGTTAAATAGTCCGATAGTAAATGATTCTATCTTCCCGTTGCCTTGATTGTGGATTTCAGCTCATTGTTGAACTCATCATGCTGCATGAGGTCTTCAATGTTGATGTGCATACGGTAGCGCCAGTAGTGCTTCGGGTTTGCCGGGATGTTTATGCGCTCGGCACTCTCGTCGGCAAGGCGTATGTTCTCGTTTATCGCCATGAGGTCCTGAATGCTCATGATGGCGAGCATACTCTGCGAAGAGAACTGGCGGTAGATGATGTCCTTTGCGAGCCAGCCGGGGAGCGGGTGGGGTGCTGCATCGCTCTTGTGGAGCATTGTGTTGTAATACACCTGCGTCCTGCCCCAGTCCTCTTCCCACCACATACGCAGTGTAGGCATATCGTGGCTTGAGAATGTGCATACGGAGCGGTATGGGTAGCGCGTCAGTTTGCCGAAGCGACGGTTCTGGTCTTTTGGCATACTCTGTATTTCGAGCGAGAGGATTTTCAGCTGGTTCATTACCCATGGCACGCATTCCGGCACCATGCCGAGGTCTTCTGCGCAGACGAGCATACGGGTGGCGTCAATGAGCTTCGGCATCTTCTTCATCGCCTCCTCATACCAGAACTGGTTGTGCCTCTTGAAGAAGAAATCTGAGCGCAGGTTCCAGAAGATGCGCTTCTCGTAGTCGGGCAGAGAGTAGTAGAACTCCGTGAGGTGTCCGGAAATCTTCGGGTGGTAGTAGCCCTTCTTCTTGTGGTCTTCGAGGAACAGCTCCTCGTGGAATGGTATGCCCCAAGCCTCAATGTCGGGTATGGTGAGCGGCAGGGCAGGGGAGAACTGTCCGAGCAGTCCGCTCTCCTGCGGCATAGGAATCTCCCATATACGGAAGAATCCGAGCACATGGTCTATGCGGTAGGCGTCGAAATACTTCTGCATATTGGTGAAGCGGCGTACCCACCAGAGGCAGTCGTCTTTGAGCATCTCGTCCCAGTTGTATGTGGGGAAGCCCCAGTTCTGACCG
>JABUUG010000010.1:22518-33238 GCA_021443285.1 Bacteroidaceae bacterium | reverse complement strand
CGGTGATGAGCCGCTCGCCCACGCCGAAGCTGTCTTTCGACCGCAAGGAGAATACCGGCACAAGTGTTCCGGCGACGCGCTTGTTGGCTACGGAGAAGAACGACTGGTTCAGCTCGTAGCATATACATTCGCCGCGCGATATGTTAGGGAGTGTAATGCCTCTGTTGGCACCTTCCTCCCAATAGAACGACTGCTTGGCATCGCTGTCGAAGGCGAGGAACTTGAACTCGAAATACTGGCGTTTAATCTTGTTGGCGTCCAGTTCCACAGTCCATTCGTTCACAGCCGTTTCCTTCATCGGCAGAGCCTGTGTTACGTTCCACTCGCCGAGTACTGCCTCTTCTCCTACAATGGCAAGCCTCTCGCCACGTCTGAGCTGTGGGGCGCGCACCTTGATGCGAATACACTTGGTGTAGTCGGTATCCTCTACCTTTACGGCAGAGTGTGGGGTGAGACACTCGGTGAATGCGCTGCTGTAGAGGTAGCTGTCTTCGGGCAGTTCCGACCAGCGGTCGTATGCCTTGTATATTGTGGCATTCTGTTTGACCTCTATGGTGTGTGGTATCATAGCCCACTCCCTTCTTATCACCCTTCCGTCCTTAACCACAGAGTAGTAGTAGCTGTACGTGCCCTTCTTGTGGTTCTTCATGGAGTGGAGATAGTTCCAGTGGTAGTTGTCTCCGGTAACCATGTCGAGAGTCTTCCCGTCGAGGTTCACCTGAAGTCTTTCTCCGTCATAGACCTTGTAGTCAATGTTAAAATACAGTTCCATATGTGTTTCGTTTATTTATTTCTTTTTTCTTTTATAGCGAATACTGCCACTGCGCCGAGTATGAGCAGGGTGCCTGCCACTATCATCATGTTAGGCTGGCTTGAGCCTACTATCGTGAGTATTGTGCCTCCGGCAATGGCTGCGATTATCTGCGGCAGACAGATGGTGCAGTTGAACAGTCCGAGGTATTCGCCCATGTGGCCATAGCCCTGAAGAGCATTCGTAACAAGCGTGAACGGCATTGCGAGCATTGCTGCCCAGGCGGCGCCAATCATCATGAACGGTATGAACTGCACGTATTTGTCGGCAAAGAACGGTATGAGGGCAAAGCCCGCACCGCCGATCAACAGACTCAGCGAGTAGCCGACCTTCGTGTTCTTGATGTTTGGCAGAATGGCGGCCCATATCACTGCGCCTATCGCCTGTACTGCGTAGAGAATGCCTACCCAGTTGCCTGCCTCCTGATAGGCCTCGCTCGTTACGTCGGTGGTGTGCCAAACCGTCTCAGACACTGCCCCATTGACGTAGCTCCACATATACATGAATGCTGCCCAACAGAAGAACTGCACGAGACCTACCTGCCAGAATGCGGCAGGGGCGTTCTTCAGGAGAGTGAACATATTGCTCTTCTCCTCTTTCTCCGCAACACCGTTGTATCTGGCATATTCCTCAGGATTCCATTCCTTCACCTTCACTGTGGTGTATATCACGCAGAAGATAAGGATTGCCGCACCGATGTAGAACGACCATACCACCGAGTCTGGGACAACTCCCTCTGGCGCGATGTTGCTGATGCCGATGGCGGTCAAAAGGAACGGGAACACGAAGCCCACAACGCTGCCCGAGTTGCAGAGGAAGCTCTGAATGGAGTAAGCCTTCTTCTTCTGCTCTTCGTTCACCATATCGCCCACAAGCATCTTGAACGGCTGCATTGCCATATTGATGGACGTGTCGAGGAACATCAGGGCAACCAGTCCGAAGGTCATAGCTGTGCTTACAGCCATGCCGAATGAACCGGCATTGGGAAGCAGGCACATCACAACCACTGCCGTCAGCGCACCCACAAACAGGTATGGTATGCGGCGGCCGAATCGACACCATGTCTTGTCCGACAGACTGCCGACAATCGGCTGCACCACGATGCCCATCAGCGGAGGAAGTATCCAGAAATAGCTCAGACTGTGAGGGTCGGCGCCAAGAGTCGCGAAGATGCGTGAAATGTTTGCGCTTTGCAGGGCATACGCTATCTGTACGCCGAAGAATCCGAAACTAAGGTTCCATAGTTTCCAAAAATCAAGGTTAGGTTTCTGCATAAGGATAAAATCAATGGTTATTGATTAATGGTTAGTTGTTAATTCTATAAATTGGGGGATTTTATATGTGCTTTGTCGTTCCACGAACGATGAGCCTTGTCTTTACGATGCGCTTGTCGGTCTTGCCTTCAGGTATTTTGCCTTCAATGTGGTTTATCACGATGTCTGCCGCCTCGCGTCCCACTCTCTTGCCACGCTGTTCCATGGTTGTAAGCATGGGTTCGCACGATATGGCTCGCAGTCCGTTGGAGAAGCCGCATACCTGAATGTCGTCAGGCACACGGAAGCCCATGCGCTTGGCGGAGTAGAGTATGCCTACGGCGGTGTCGTCGTTGATGGCGAAGAATCCGTCGGGATGGTTCTCCTGTGACAGTATTTCGGGGGTTATCTCCTCTGCGTCCAGGCGGTTGTCGCAGACTATGTCGAGAGAGTTGTCCGTAGGCAGTCCGTGCTTGAGGAGGGCGTCGCGATAGCCGTTGAAGCGGTTCTTCGTAATCTCTATCTTTGTCTCGGTGCGGTAGATGGCTATCCGCCTGCACCCACAGTTTATCAGGTGTTCCACGGCGGAATATGCGCCCTGATAGTCATCTACTACAACGCGGCTTGTGCTGACGCCAGTGCTTATGCGGTCGTAGAACACCAGTGGTATGCGTGAGTCCAGAAGCTTCTGGAAATGTCCGTACTCCTTGGTGTCCAGTGCCTGCGACACGATGATGCCCTGCACGCGGTTCTTGTGGAAGCGTTCGCATATCTCCACCTCGCGTTCGTAGCGCTCGTCGCTCTGTGCCACTATTATGCAGTAGCCCCGTTTGCTCGCCTCGCTCTCAATTCCGGAAATGATGGTGCTGAAGTAGTAGTGTGCAATCTCCGGCACTATCACTCCTATGTATTTCGGGGTGCTTACCTTGCTGCTGCGGAGTGATGCGGCAATCTCGTTGGGGTAGAAGTTTATGGAAGCGGCGTATTCCTGCACCTTTTCCCTTATCTCCTCCCTGATGGCGGGGTTGTTCTTAAGGGCTCGTGATACGGTAGCCACGGAAATGCCAAGCTCCCTGGCTATGTCTTTCATGGTTGGTTGTCGCTCGCACATATTCCTGGGTTAGTGTTGTCTGTGGCATTAGATGGGGTTGCAAAGAGAAAACGGAAATAATCTCCGTTTATTGTGTGAGAGGCTTAACGCCGCAGCATAGCACAGTCGCTATGCTGCGGCATAATATTCGACAGAAGAATTACTGCTTGCTTATTACAGCGTATGCACCTGTGACGGTGTTAAGGTAGATGGTGTAGTCGCCGGCAGGCGCCCAGATGTTGGGACCGTTTTGCTTAGCTATGCCATAGTAGCATTCGTCAACCGCTACGCCGCTGCCCCAGTTTGTGTCCCATCCTGCATCTGCGCGGAACTTGAACTCTCCTTCCGGGAGTGTCACCTCAACGCGGTAGTTGCCCTCGCTAACCTTCTCCATGAAGATGTCGTTGTTCCAGTCGCCGCCGACACCGATGAGACCAATCTTCTCGTATGTTGCAGGGCTTTGGTTTTCGAGCTTAATCCACTCGTATGTCAGCTTCTTGCGGTTAACCTTCAACGTGTAGTATTCATCGCCGGCAGGACAAACAATTGCACCAGCATTGTTGTTCGTTAGTACTCCGCTTGGTGAGTCGTCACCATCTTTCTCGCTACCGTAAGCGGCACTCCAATCGCCGTATTGTTCGTTAGTCCATATTTTCAGGTTATGGTCGCCTGTCCATTTTGTGGTATAGCATATAAACTCTTTGTCGAGAGGGATGAAGTAGCATATCTTTCCTTCCGCCGAGTCTTTCCATCCGTTGATTGCGCCTACTGCGTAGAAATCGCCGGGCTCAAGTAGTGCCTGCACCTCAAATGTGTTGCAATTCGCGATGGTGGTTTCTCTTCCGTTGGACACGTATGCAATTACATCGCACTCCATGGTGCGCACCTCTGCTTTTACACCGAACAAATCCTTTACCGTTTTTTCTAAATCAACCTTTGTTATTTTTAACTGGCCGTTATCAAGGATTGCAGGAAGTGTGATTTCCTTCATACCGTCCGATGCCGGGTCGGAGAATACGAGGTCAATGTTTTTAGTTGAGAACCCTTCTGGCATTGCTACTACATTGTATCTGCCGACTGTTATTGTGTCAGCAGCTGAAGCAAACTCTATGACACTACCTATTGGGGATGCTGTCATTTCCGGGATGTTGTACTGGTCTTCCTGCGGGTTAGTCTGCGGAGCGCTCCAGTCTTGGTAGTCGCCCTTGCAGGAGGTGAATCCTGCAATAAGGGCGATTGTCAATATTAGATTTGATATGGTTTTCATAGATGTTTAGTGTTAAGGGTGGTTACTGTAATTCAATAATGCTGAACTCACCGGTGATGTCGTTGAACATGATGCACCACTTGCCTGGCTCAAGTCCGAGATTCTTTCCTCCAGGTGTGCCAACTCCTACCAAGTTCACTTCGCCGTCTTCCTTGCCGAAGCCCCAGTTGGTGTCCCAGCTGCCGGTGGTCTTGAACTTGAACTGTTGTGTTCCTGGTTCGGGTAGTGCCGTGAAGTCTGCAACGTAGCACCATACGTGGTTGTTCGCTGCTTTTGAAACAGGAGTCATTTCGGTGTCGCTCCAGCTGTTGAAGCTTCCTGCAATGGAGATGCTTGGGTAAACTGTAGGTTCGCCCTCTGTGTAAGCCTCTATCTTGCAGTCGTAGCTTGGAGTGGTAACGCTTACCTTGTAGATTCCTGCTGGTGAGCACCAGATATTGCCAGAGTCGTGAGTGTCGCCGTTTCGATACACTGCACTGTTAGCGCTGCCTGTTCCCATGAATCCGTAGTACCAGTCGAAGTTAGAAGGCTGAATCTTCCAACCTTCAGGGCTGAAATAGTTGAGATAGGTTACAACGCCGGCACCAGTCTTCTCATCGTATGTTTCACCGTAAACCTTGAACATTGGGAATGAGCCTGTGCCGATAGCGTTCTTGTCGCCCCAGCTGCCATCACCAAAGTCATTACCAACGAGGAACCACATGATTGGCTCTGCTGGCTTCAGCTCGATGTAGTAAGGCGATACTGTCGCCACCACTGTGTTGGAGATAATCTCGTTGAGCTTCTTTGTGCCTTCTTTTACGAATGCGTTCACACGGATATATATGTTCTGGATTGCGGGAACATCAGCGTCCTTCTGCCATTTGCATATCTGCACGAGAGCCTTGTCGATGCTTGATGCCGGTATGTCGGCTGTACAGGTGAGGTATGTCTCGTCGAGCACTGCATAGTCTGCCACAATTGACTCGTCCTCTTTCGCTTCATCAACAGTGTGGTTGAAGGTGCCTGTTGGCGACACGTGAATCTCGTATGTGGCGTTTATCGGAGCGTTGTTAGCTGTGAATTTCGGCTGGCTCCATGAGAACTGTATTGCCTGCGACTCGCTCAGTACCACCAAGGTCTTCCCGCAAGCGGGGTCGTTGAGCTTGAACTCTGTCGGCTGTATCAGTGTAGGGTTGCTGTCTCTGTCGTCAGTACATGCGGCGAGTGTGGCAAAGCCTGCGCATACAAGCATTGTTCTCAATATGTTTTTTGATATAATACTCATATTCTTATTTGTTGTTACGGTTGTTATTAATATCCAGGATTCTGTTTGAGTGCGCCGTTGGCAGCGTCAATCTCAGACTGTGGGATAGGGAAGATGTCGAATTCCTTCTTGAAGTTTACGCCATTGTATGCGCCGCCTTTGTATGTCCACTTGTATGTTGCCTGTGCACCGCCATACTGTCCGAAGCGGATGAGGTCAGGGCGACGGAGGCCTTCAAAGTAGAACTCGCGTGAACGCTCGTCAAGAATGTCGTTGAGAGTAATGCTTGATCCTAAGCTGCGGGCATGTGCACGGCTGCGTATCTCGTCGAGTTTTGCAACAGCCTCTGACATCTGGTTCAGGCGGAGCTTAGCCTCTGCATAGTTGAGGTATGCCTCTGCCGAGCGCAGAAGGAAGAAGTCTGTGTCGAGGTCGTCAGAGTCGTGGGTGTCCTTGCCGTCTGATCTCTGGTTGCTCCACTTGGTGGTTGTGATGCCCTGATAGAAGCTTGAGTTGTCGCCGAGTTCGAGTGTGCGCTCGCCCTTGTCGTCGCCCATGCCCCAGAAGATTGCACGGTCGTCAGTGCTCACGGCACGGATTTCCTCTGAGCTCTTGCCGACTACGATGGTCGGGTCGCCGAAGAACTTCTTGATAAGGTCCGGACGACAGCGTATACCCGACCAGTTGTTGGATGTTGTGCCGGCACTCTTGCCCTGTACATTGAACATTGTAGAGTTCCACATTGCTGCAACGAAGAACTTGGAACCTCCCCAGCCCTTTGTTACCTTACCGTCCTGAAGCAGTGGGAGCACAGCCTCCTGGCTTGCGCCGCTATTGCCGTTATCTGCCATGAAGAGCATGTCGTATGCGGTGTATCCGTTGTTGGAACCTTTGAAGAGAGGATATTTTTCAATAACTTTCTGAGCGTATGTGGCAGCCTGCTCCCAGTATGGGTTGTTGGCACCGTCTTCATTGATCCATACGCCGGCATTCAGGTAGAGGCGGCTGAGCATAAGCCATGCTGCTGCCTTGTCTGCACGACCGTAGTTCGCATCGGAGTCAGTCTTTGGCTGTGCTTCAAGCATGTCCTTTTCGGCTGTGAGCAACTCGTTCTCTATCCATTGGAACATGAACTTGCGGTCCTTCTGTTCGCCCGGAGTTGTAGAGATGTGGTCGAGGAAAGGAATGTTTCCGAAGAAGTCTGCAAGCAGATAGTAGTTGTATGCCCTTACGAAACGAATCTCGGCGAGCTTGGTGGCGTCGTAGTTGATGCAGATTTCGTTGTTGAGGTATTCGTTGCAGTATGTGATGTTAGACCACAGGCGGTAGTAGAGGAAACGCAGTGTGGCGTCGCCCGGAGAATACTGGTTGTAGCCTAATTCAACGATACCACCGTCACTCCACCAGCAGATGGCTTCGTCTGTGGAAAGTTCGTTGAAGTTGAACAGGTTACGCAGAAGAGTGGATTTACCTGCGTCGTCGATAGTGAAGTCTGCGCTTCCATCATTACCCTCCATGATAAGTCCGGCATAACACTTGCGATACAGACCTGCGGGATCCAGTTTTGTGTCAATGTTCGGATCGATAGGGTCTCTCTCAAGGTCCTTCATACAGGAGGTCGTTACAGAAGACATGGCTATGAGTCCTGCAGCGAGATATGTATATAATTTGTTGAATTGCATAGTTTTATTTTCTATTTTACGATTTACTGATTTAAGCCCCCTCGTTTCCCCCCTCATGGGGGATGAGGGTATAGAATGTAAAGAGGTTAGGATGTGTCTGCGATTCAAGACTAATGTCTTTAACTCCCTTAACTCCTTTTACTCCTTGGGCCTTAGAAGTTGAGTGTCAGACCGAGGAGGAATGTGCGTGGACGCGGATAGAGAGCACTCTCCTTTCCGTCGTTCTGCTCTGGATCGAGACCCTTATACTTCGTGATTGTGAACACGTTTGATACAGAGGCGTAGATGCGGCCCGTAATCTTGTCGGTGAATAGCTTGTCGAAGTTGTAGCCGAGTGTTATGTTGTCGCACTTCACGAAACTTGCGTTCTGCACAAAATAGTCGGAGCGTGAATAGTTGTACGATGTCCATCCCATCTTGACGAGCTCAAGAGTGGTGTTGTCGTAGAAGCCCTTACTGTTGTATGAAGTGGCAACATTTGCCTTACCGCCGAGAAGGTTGTTGTAAACATAGTTGCCGAAGCTTGCGCGGAAGTTGAAGCCGAGGTCCCAGTTCTTGTACTGCAGACGTGAACTCAAACCTGCTGTCCATGGGGCGGTAGTGCTCTTGTAGTAGTAGCGGTCAGCATCGTTAATCTGTCCGTCGCCGTTGCGGTCAACATAGCAACCCATGATTGGGCGTCCGTTCTCGTCATATACCTGCTGATATACGTAGAATGTGTTTGCCGGCATGCCAATCTTGTGGTATGTGATTGCCTCGTTTGTACCTACCTGCATGCCTGCCTCAATCACGTCGCGGCCTCCGTAGAGTTCCGTAATCTTGTTCTGGTTGTAGCCGGCGTTGGCGGTAATCTCCCAGTACCAGCCGTTCTTCTGGATTGGGCGGCCTGTTACTGACACTTCAACACCCTTGTTCTCGAGAGAACCAACATTGCTCATTACTGTGTTGTTGAAGTTTGAACCTGTGGTAACTGTAGAGTTGTTCAGCAGGTCCTTGGTCTTGCGGATATAGCCGTCAACGGTGAGGGTGAGTCGCTGGTTGAAGAAACCGAGGTCGATACCGATGTTGTAGGTTGTGGTCTTCTCCCATGTCAGTTCTGTGTTGTATTCCTTTGGCTTGTAGAGCACTCCGTTGCCGTCGCCGCCTACGGGGTAGGTGTATTGCGTTGTCGTGCTTACCTCATATCTCGGCAGATAGTAGTAGTCCTTACCGAGGAGATCCTGCTGACCGGTGATACCCCAGCCTAAGCGGAGCTTGGCATCGCTCACTGCCTCAACATTCTTCAGGAAAGGCTCGTCTTTTGCGCGCCATGCAATGGCTGCTGATGGGAAGTAGCCCCACTTCTTGCCCTTTGCGAAACGGCTTGAACCGTCGGCACGCATTGTGAATGTGAAGAGGTAGCGCTCAAGCAGTGTGTAGTTCATACGACCGAACCAGCTGACGATGAAGTGCTCGCTTTCCCATTTGCCGGTTTTAGGGTCATACTTTGTGCCAGCCAGAGGGTTGCCTGCATCGTCCTTCTTTGGGCTTGTCGAAGGATACATTCCGTAAGACTCTGAGTTGCCCTTATATTTGAAGTGGCTCCATTCGTAGCCCGCCATTACGTCGAAGTGGTGGTTTTCGTTGAAGTCCTTATAGTACTGTATGTAGCCGCTTGCAGTCAGGTTCACGCGCTTCTCCTCGTTGTTGCCGTAGCTGCCGTAGTAGTAGCCGTGAGAGGTGTTGGGAGCGAAGTTTGTTATTTCCTCACCATTTGTCCACTCGCCTGCGAGGTTCATGTGGAGGCGGAGGTCCTCAAGGCCGTGAATCTTGTAGTCTGCCTCAAAGTTGCCCATGAATACGTTGGCTGTCTTTTTGTAGCCTTCGCCGTAGTTCATCACCTGCTCTACAGGGTTGCCTGGAGCATCGGGGTTCTTAGCGTATGGATATGTTGGGTCGCCATACTCAGAAGGGGTGACAAACTGCCAGTAACCGCCCCAGTTCTTGAACTCGTCAGCAGTGCTTGTTACAGGGCGTGTCGGGTCGAAGCGTGTGGCATCGCCGATGGCACCGCCTGCGCCGGGTATGCTCTTCGATGTTACGAACTTACCGTTGAGGTTCATGTTCAGGTGGCTGTCAAAGAGTGACGGAGAGAGGTTCAGACCAGCGGTGAAACGCTTGTAGTTAGAGCCTTTCAGGATACCCTGCTGACCGGTGTAGCCCACACTCACGCGGTAAGGCATGGAGAACATCTTCGACGTTCCGATGCCGCCGGAGACGCTGATGTTGTGGTCTGTGCTTACGGCTGTGCGGTAAATCTCGTCCTGCCAGTTGGTGTCGTATGTGCCGGCAGCGAAGTTTGGAGTGCCGTCATCGTTGAATTGCTTCCATCCGAGTCCCAAGTATGCAGGAGAGTCCTCGCCGTAGTAGTTCTTGATGAAGTCGGTGTATTGCGATGCGTTCATCACGTCGAGGGTCTTGGTCTTGGTGGCGATAGACACGTTGCCGTTGTACGTAACCTTCGGCTTGCTGCCCTTGGTACCCTTCTTTGTGGTGATGATGATGACACCGTTGGAACCGCGCGAACCGTAGATGGCTGTTGCGGAAGCGTCCTTCAGTACGGAGAACGACTCGATGTCGTTAGGGTTCACGAGAGAGAGCGGGTTGCTCATACCCTTGGTGGCATTGTTGTCCATAACCATACCGTCGATAACGATGAGCGGGTCGTTGGAGGCGTTGAGCGAAGCACCGCCACGGATGCGGATCATAGCGCCGCCGCCAGGCTCACCACTGCCCATGTTCACATTCACACCGGCAATCTTTCCCTGAATCATTTCCTGTGCGCTGGTGATGAGACCGTGGTTCTTCTCGTCCGGCTTGAGAGTGGCGACAGAACCGGTGAGGTCGTTCTTCTTGACGGCACCGTAACCGATTACCACCACTTCGTTGAGAGACTGGCCTGCATCTTCTTTCAGCGTGATAATCATGCCGTCGGAAGCTGCTGCCGACTGAGTTTCCATGCCAATGTAACTGATTTCCAGTTCCTGGCCTTTGGTACAATTTAACTGGAAGTTGCCATCAAAGTCTGTGATAGCACCACCCTGTGCGCCTTTTACGCGTACAGTGGCACCAATGACAGGCTCGCCGGCAGCATCCTTCACTACGCCCTTTGCCACAAAACCTTGTGCAAATGCGCCCAATGACAGGAGTAGCCCACAAACGAGGGCAAGAGCTCTACGAGGAACTCTGCATTTTTGTTTGAACATCATTTTGGTTAGTTTTAATAATTGATTGTTTGTATAATAACGATTTTCTGCTGCAATGTTACGGTTAAGCGAGTGCAATCAAGCGAGCTTGAATTCTTTCAGTCGCTTCGCTTTGTGTAACCGTCT
>JABUUG010000010.1:13831-16824 GCA_021443285.1 Bacteroidaceae bacterium | reverse complement strand
TTGCAGAAGTCTGCCCACCATTCCTTAGCAATGAAGCCAGCCTTCTTGTTGAAGAACTTGCCATACATGGTGTCGCCCTCGGTAACAATCTCCCCCTTCCATTTCCAGAGAGGCCAGTCCCATCCGCCATCGGGGAACACCACATACTGGCAGTCATCAGCAACGACCTCCTCTGCACTGTAGCCGTCGATGCCGCTGTCGAGCAGTGGCAGAAATCCAACCTCATGGATAAATGCCGTGAGAGTTGTAGCTGAATATATGTCGGGATGATTCATGTCTGCTATCTGATAATGTTACAGAAATTGTATAAGGCAATATCTTTTCTTAGTGAATAGTGAAGAATGAATAGCGAATAGTTTGCTGCCGCACAGACTGTTTACATTCAAACATTGCGGTAGCAAACTGTTCATTCTTCACTATTCTTGCTCTGGCAAGCGGCAAAGCCGATTACACTATTCGTTAATTTCCTATATCCACGATTAAATCAGAAGGCTCTTTTCTGTTTATGAACATTGTCATATAGATGGGGTAATAGGTTATGCTGTCCACAACGGAAATATTGTCATTGCAGAGAACTATTGCGGAAGTTAGGCCGTAGTTTCTCACGTCCATGATGTTCACCAAAGCTCTGTGGCGCAGATATTCTTTCCCGGACTTCACCTCTATCGGAAGCACCGCGTCATTGTGTTCAATGACAAAGTCCAGTTCCCCATGCTTCTTGCTATTGAAATAATAGGTGGGGAAGCCGTGACAGGTTAGTTCCTGCGCAACAAAATTCTCGTATATGGAGCCATAGTTTATCTGGTCTTCGCCATTCAATATTTTCAGTTGTATGTTTGAGGCATATTGGGCAGCGAGTAGCCCTACATCATTCTGAAACAGTTTGAAAAGATTGCGCGAACGCGACAGAAGTAATGGCAGCGTCGGTTCCTCTACATTATATGTCGGTATGGCGACACCTGCATCTTTCAGCCACAGAAAACTGTTCTCATATCTGTTGAACTTCATGTTTTCGTTGAGGCTCTTCAGTATAAAACGCTTGTTCTTCTCGTTGAGCTCTGGAGGAATGAGGTCGAAAATCTCGTTAAGATATAGTTTCCGCTGTGGATCATATTGGGCAATGTCTTTCTTGTATAGCCGCAAAATAGCCTGTTGCTCATCTGTTACCAACCTCAAGTTGTTGCTTTCCAGATATTTCGCCACCACAGCGGGCATGCCGCCAACCAGCAGATACAGCCGCACCAGCTGCATCATACGATTGTGGACAAACTCATCGACGGGAGAATTTTCACTGAAACATTTGTAAAGATGGTTTATTACATCATCGCCAACGCCGAGAGCCTGAACAAATTCCTTTAGGTCGAGCGGATGCATGTCTATAACATCTATGTATCCAACAGGTTGTGAACGCAAATCGTTCAGCTCCACTCCAAGAAGTGATCCGCTCATGGCATAGCGGTAACTTCCCTCATCTACGAGAAACTTGATAGACGTAACAAGGTCTGGACAAACCTGAATCTCATCGAAAAATATCAGTGTCTTACCCTTTACCATCTGTTTGCCGTATAGGGTGGACAGGCGGAGCAGAATCTCATCAACACTTTTAGGTTTCTTGAAATAGTTGGCAATCTCACTGTTTTCAATGAAGTTTATTTCAATAAAGTTATCAAACATTTTTTCCCCCAGCTCGCGGATAATGTATGTTTTGCCTACTTGTCGAGCACCAGTTAGAAGGATTGCCTTTGAGGAATTTGTTATAATGTCAGATAACCTGTTGTATATTAGCCTTTTAATCATGTATTTGTCCGTTTTTCCAATATGAAATGCATTGTTTTTGTCCGTTTTTCCAATGTGAAATGCGGTGTTTTTGTCCGTTTTTCCAATGCAAAGGTATGGCGGAATTTTGTTATACCAAAAAAAATGAAGGGATTTTTGTCGTAAAACTGCATGTACACCATCCCAATCTCATTCAAAGACAACAACCCCAAAGCCAAGCCCGTCCTGTCATGCGAGCCGGAGCCGATGCCAATTTTCAAGGGAAACATCACGCAGTTCATAGCGCAAAACATGAGATACCCCGCAGCGGCTTTTTCAAAGGGCGTGCAGGGGCGTGTGGTAGTGACGTTCTGTGTGGAGCCCGACGGCTCGGTGACCGACCCCAAAGTCGTGATAGGTGTTGACAAAGACCTCGACGCAGAGGCCCTCCGCCTCATACAGCTCACCTCCGGCCAGTGGACTCCCGCTATGGACAACGGCAAGGCAGTGCGCTGCAAATACAACATGCCAGTCACATTCCGCCTGTCATAGCACAGAGCCATTATCTAAAACAAAGCAGCGGAACCAGCCATCGTATGGGCAGTTCCGCTGCTTTGCTTGTTATCTGTTTTCGCCGGAATGGTGTTACTTCTGTATAAGTGCGAACCAGGTGAATACGTCACCATATTCGAATTCGAATGCCAACATACGGGAGTCAGCGGCGTCTTTGGCTTTGGGTTTAATCGTAACGACAGCCTCCCCCGATGCGTTGCATTTCACATTATACCAATCGGTTGTCAGGTCGATGTTTCTCCAGTCGCTCCAGTCGTATTTTTCCGGCCACACCTTTCCTGCGCTTTCCTGAATCTTAAGTATCCAGAGAGCACCGTAGTTGCGCGAGGAAATCACATATACGCCTCCCTCCGCGGGGACATCCAATGTCTCACTCTCGCAATACTGCCCGTTTACGGTGACTTCTATATCATCCCAATCGCCGTCAGCCTTAGTGCATGACGAAAAGGCAATGGCTGCAACTATTGAAAAAATCGCAAAAAGTGTTCTGTTCATATCTGTGTGAGTTAAAGGTGGGTTCTATAAATGGGAGTTAAAGGAGTTAAAGGAGTTAAAGAAGTTAAAGACAAATGACTTGTTCTTAGATAACTATTTGAACACAAACCACATAGGTGATGTCTTTAACTCCTTTAACTCCCAACCTCAGTTACCACTCCTTTAACTCC
>JABUUG010000010.1:0-13595 GCA_021443285.1 Bacteroidaceae bacterium | reverse complement strand
AAATTTTGTTATTAAGCAAATTAGTTGTAACTTTGCGCCCGAAAAACCAAGGGTTTCATGCATCCTGTGATTGAGAAGTGAGATAAAGTTTACAAACTGCCGTTTGTTGCAGATGCATAATGATTCAACAACACAAAACATACATTCTAATTTATTATGGTAAAGATTACGAAAGAGGCCGCATTGGAGTATCATCTCAACGGGCGGCCGGGAAAGATTGAGGTAAAACCGACTAAGCCCTACCGCACGCAGACCGACCTGAGTCTGGCATACTCGCCGGGAGTGGCTTTCCCATGCAAGGAGATTGAGGCAAACCCTGCCGATGCGTACAAGTACACCGCCAAAGGCAACCTCGTGGCTGTGATAAGCAACGGCACTGCCGTGTTAGGACTCGGAGACATCGGCGCACTGAGCGGCAAGCCGGTGATGGAGGGAAAGGGACTGCTGTTCAAGATATACGGCGGCATCGACGTGTTCGACATAGAGGTGGCTGAGAAAGACCCGGAGAAGTTCTGCGAGGCGGTGGAGAGGATTGCGCCCACATTCGGCGGCATCAACCTCGAAGACATCAAGGCGCCGGAGTGCTTCTACATTGAGGAGCGGCTGAAGAAGAGCCTCGACATACCCGTGATGCACGACGACCAGCACGGCACAGCCATCATATCGGCTGCCGGACTGAAGAACGCACTCGAAGTGAACGGCAAGGACATCAAGGACGTGAAGATTGTGGTGAACGGTGCCGGTGCAGCCGCCATATCATGCACCAAGCTGTATATGGCTATCGGCGCGCAGAAGGAGAACATACTGATGCTCGACTCAAAGGGCGTAATCACCTCCGACCGCAATGACCTGAACGAGCAGAAGCGGTTCTTCGCAAGCGACCGCACCGATGCCCACACGCTCGAAGAGGCTGTGAAGGGTGCGGATGTGTTCGTGGGACTGTCGAAAGGCAATATCCTGACGCAGGACATGGTGCGCTCCATGGCAAAAGACCCGATAGTGTTCGCCCTCGCAAACCCTGTGCCGGAAATAAGCTATGAGGAGGCCATGGCGAGCCGCCCCGATGTGCTTATGGCGACAGGACGCTCCGACTATCCGAACCAGATAAACAATGTGATAGGCTTCCCGTACATCTTCCGCGGCGCGCTCGACGTGAATGCCACCGCCATCAACGAGGAGATGAAACTGGCTGCCGTATATGCCATCGCCGACCTCGCCAAGCAGCCTGTGCCGGACGTGGTGAACGATGTTTACAACGTGAACAACCTGACATTCGGACGCGACTACTTCATACCGAAGCCCGTTGACCCGCGACTCATCACTGAGGTGTCGGCAGCTGTGGCAAAGGCAGCCATGGACTCTGGCGTGGCACGCAAGAACATAACCGACTGGGACTCATACAAGAACTCTCTGCGCCAGCTGCTCGGCCACGAGACAAAGCTGACACAAAACCTCTACGACACTGCGCGCAAGCATCCGCAGAGGGTGGTGTTCGCTGAGGGCATACACCCCACCATGCTCAAGGCGGCTGTGCAGGCGAAGGCGGAAGGCATCTGCCACCCCGTATTGCTCGGCAACGACGAGCGCATAGAGAAGCTCGCCAAGGAACTCGAACTGAGCCTCGACGGAATAGAGATTATAAACCTGCGCCACGACCGCGAGGCTGAACGCCGCGAGCGCTACGCGAAGATTCTCGCCGACAAGCGACAGAGGCAGGGCTACACCTTCCAGGAGGCTAACGACAAGATGTTCGAGCGCAACTACTTCGGAATGATGATGGTGGAGACGGGCGACGCGGATGCGTTCATCACCGGTCTTTACACGAAATACTCGAACACCATCAAGGTGGCAAAGGAGGTCATCGGCATACAGCCGCAGTTCAACAACTTCGCCACGATGCACATCCTGAACACCAACAAGGGCACGTTCTATCTCGCCGACACGCTGATAAACCGCCATCCCGACAAGGATGTGCTGAAGGACATCGCCCACCTGAGCGCGCACACCGTAAGATTCTTCAACGACGAGCCGGTGATAGCCATGATAAGCTACTCAAACTTCGGTACCGACAACGACGGTTCGGCACTACAGGTGCACAAGGCTGTTGAGGAGCTTCAGGCGCAGTATCCACGCCTCGCCATCGACGGTGAGATGCAGGTGAACTTCGCCCTGAACAAGAAGCTGCGCGACGAGCGTTACCCGTTCTCGCGACTGAACGGCAAGGACGTGAACACACTCGTGTTCCCCTTCCTCTCCGCCGCAAACAACGCCTACAAGCTGCTGCAGGCCATCGACCAGAACGCCGAGATAATAGGCCCTATACAGATGGGACTCAACAAGCCGATACACTTCACCGACTTTGAAAGCTCAGTGCGCGACGTCGTAACCATCACCGCCGTAGCCTCTATCGACGCCTATGTGTCGAAGATGACAAGGTAGGAATCGGTCAATAAAGATAGGACTCTGCCTTAAATGCTCCAAAGAGAATTGTCCACAAATACAAACTGTCATGTATTTTCAAGGAATTATAATCGCGGTATCCACATTCCTGATAATCGGGCTTTTCCACCCTATAGTCATCAAGACAGAATACCACTTCGGCACTAAGCCATGGTGGATATTCCTGATATGCGGAATAGCCTGCATAGCAGCGGCGCTATTCGTGGAGAACGTGCTTTTCTCATCATTGCTCGGAGTGTTCGGGGCATCATCGCTGTGGTCTATTGGTGAACTGTTCGAGCAGAAGAAACGTGTTGAGAAGGGGTGGTTCCCCAGGAAACCCAAATCGTCAGGGTAACTTCTTGTAACCCCCAATTTACAGGACCCACCTTAACCCATGTTTATAGACGTACAATACTGGCAATACATATATTAATTCTGGAGTTAAAGGAGTTAAGGAAGTTAAAGAAGTTAAAGACATTACCTATATGGTTTGTATTCAGGCAGTTGTCTTTAGAAAAGTCATTTGTCTTTAACTCCTTTAACTCCTTTAACTCCCTTAACTCCAATTTTTAGCCCCCACCTACTATGAATTTCCTTGAAGAAAAGATTCTTGCCGATGGCAAGGTTTATCCCGGCAATGTGCTGAAGGTTGACAACTTCATCAACCATCAGGTGGACATAGACATCATGCGGCAGGCTGCCTGCGAGTTCAAGCGGCGGTATAAAGGCGTGCATATAGACAAGGTGCTCACCATAGAGTCGAGCGGCATATCCATCGCGGTGATGCTCGCCAATATGTACGACGTGCCCGTGGTGTTCGCCAAAAAGGGCGAGACGGTGAACTGCACTGATGACAAGTATATGTCGCAGGCTTATTCGTTCACTCACAAGAAGATGAACAGCATCTTCGTGTCGCGCCCATACCTGAAAAAGGGCGAGCGCATCCTTATTGTCGACGACTTCCTTGCCGACGGTCGGGCAGCAAGAGCGCTCATTGATATCGTGAAGCAGGCAGGCGGCGAAATCATGGGGCTTGGAATGCTCATCGAGAAAGGGCAACAGAAGGGTGGGGCAGACCTCCGCAGCGAAGGTTACAGGGTAGAGTCCATTGCCATCATCGACAGCATGGATTATGAATCACAGAGAATAATATTCCGAGACTGTAATATTTAAGGAGATAAGGGACATTTTCTTTTTGGAGTTAAAGGGGTTAATGGGGAGTTAAAGGGAAAGTGGAGTTAATGTGGAGTTAAAGGGAAGGTAAAGTGGAGTTAAAGGGACATTACCTTCATGCGCATAATACATATGTCCCTTTAACTCCACTTTACCTTCCCTTTAACTCCCCTTCACTACACTTAAAAGAAGAAATCCGCGGATATGAAGGACAGCTTGATAATATACTCGGGAGGATTGGACTCCTCGACACTGCTCCACAGCAGACAGGAGCGCATAGCTCTTGCGGTAACATTCGACTATGGCAGCAACCACAACGCGCGCGAGATTGCAGTGGCTGAAGAGAACTGCCGACTGCTGGGCATAGAACACTTGGTTATAGCCCTGCCGTTCATCGGGCAGCATTTCAAGTCGTCTCTGCTGGAGGGAGCCGATGCGATACCTGAGGGCAAATATTCGGGCGAGAATATCAAATCGACGGTTGTTCCTTTCCGTAACGGCATAATGCTCTCCATCGCTTGTGGACTTGCGGAGAGCCGTGGGTTGAAGCGTGTGCTGATAGCCAACCATGCGGGCGACCATGCCATCTATCCTGACTGTCGCAGCCTGTTCATAGAGAGAATGAGCTTGGCAATGTCTGCTGGCACGGACGCCCACATATATCTTGATGCACCCTTCACCGATTTTTCCAAGACCGATATTGCGCGCATCGGTGCGGCGAGCGGTGTGGATTTCTCCAAAACCTATTCGTGCTACAAGGGCGGTGAGAAACATTGCGGCAGATGCGCAACGTGTCTGGAACGCAAGGAGGCGCTGCATGAGGCGGGTATAAAGGATCCTACTGAATATGAGGAGTGACTACTTCCAAAGGAAAGTTTCGAGGTGGAGTTAAAGAGGAGTTAAAATGAAGTTAAAGAGGAGTTAAAGTGACAAATGACTTCTGTGCAAAAATGTAATGTCACTTTAACTCCACATTAACTCCACAATAACTTCCCTTCACTACACTTAAAACAAGCATTATTTATCTAAACAAACAAACTTAACCAAACACCAACCTATTTATGAACACTCAGAATATTATGCAGCAGCTCGAGGCGAAACACCCGGGCGAGCAGGAGTTTTTGCAGGCTGTAAGAGAAGTGCTCCTCTCTGTGGAGGATGTCTATAACCAGCATCCCGAATTTGAGAAGGCGAAAATCATTGAGCGCATTGTCGAACCCGAACGTATCATCACTTTCCGCGTGCCATGGGTGGATGACAGAGGAGAAGTGCAGGTGAACCTCGGCTACCGTGTCCAGTTTAATTCCGCCATCGGCCCTTACAAGGGAGGACTCAGATTTCATCCTTCTGTGAACCTCTCCATCCTGAAGTTCCTCGGTTTTGAGCAGACCTTCAAGAATGCGCTTACCACACTGCCTATGGGCGGCGGCAAAGGTGGAGCCGACTTCTCTATACGAGGCAAGAGCGACAACGAGGTAATGCGGTTCTGCCATTCGTTTATGAATGAGCTTTACCGCCATATTGGTCCCGATGAGGACGTTCCTGCTGGAGACATCGGTGTCGGTGCGCGTGAAATAGGTTTCCTCTTCGGACAGTACAAGAAACTTACCCACCAGTACGGTGGTGTGCTTACCGGCAAGGGAATGGAGTGGGGTGGCAGTCGCATTCGTCCAGAGGCTACAGGCTATGGTGCTCTATATTTCGTGGAGGAGATGCTGCGCACCCACGGACATGACATAAAAGGAAAAACTGTAGCCATCTCCGGCTTCGGAAACGTGGCATGGGGAGCTGCAAAGAAAGCTACTGAGCTGGGTGCAAAGGTGGTAACAATATCAGGTCCCGACGGTTATGTCTATGACGAACAAGGCATTTCTGGCGATAAGATAGAATATATGCTTGAACTGCGTGCCTCTGGCAACGACATCGTACAGCCTTATGTTGAGGAATTCCCTGAGGCAAAGTTCTATGAGGGAAAGAAACCATGGGAGGTAAAAGTGGATATCGCTTTGCCATGTGCCACACAGAATGAGTTGAACGGCGAGGATGCCAAGATGCTGATTGACAACGGAACACTCTGTATTGCTGAAGTCTCCAATATGGGTTGCACTGCCGAAGCTGCCGAACTCTTTGTGGCAAACAAGAAGATTTTCGCACCTGGCAAGGCTGTAAACGCAGGAGGCGTTGCTACATCCGGACTTGAAATGACACAGAACTCCATGCGACTGCTGTGGAGTGAGAAGGAGGTTGACGACCGTCTGCACACTATAATGCACAGCATTCATGAGCAATGCTCTAAGTATGGCAAACAGCCTGATGGCTATACCGACTATGTGAAGGGTGCCAATATTGCCGGCTTCATGAAAGTGGCAAAGGCTATGCTCGCACAGGGGGTAGTTTAAATAACGAATAGTGAAGAATGAATAGTGAATAGTTTGCTGCCGCGCAGGTATTATCAGACATCGCGGCAGCAAACTATTCACTATTTTTGTGTCGTATTTTTTGGATTTAAGTCAAAAATGTTACTTGTTTGCGCACACAACAGTATAAAAAATTTGGTCGTAGTTTTCAAATACCCATACCTTTGCACCGTCAAAAACAAGGGAATCCCCGAAAACGGAAATAGGATAACAGCCGGAAAACGGAAGGGATTCTGACAATCTTCAATAGAGAAACCGACAGGTCGCAATACGGCACGGATAATTATAAAGGATAACAGATAGAAAGACTCGTGAGAGTCGGACTGTCTTTTACAAACACTAAAAACACAAACCGAATTATGAAAAAGATTGTTTTAACAGTTGTGGCAATGCTCAGCATGACTACATCAACTTTTGCAGGAAACGAAGTTGTAAACAAAAAGGATGCTTTCATCTTGAATGAAAACATCGAATCTCTCACAAAGTATCTTAATCTGAATGAGCAGCAGGCAAAGGATGCCAAGGATATCCACACCCTGCTTTGTCAAGACCTCCAGAAGGCTTCCGAAGCCACTGGGGCAGACAGGGACATGCTCATAAAACTCGCGTTCAAGAGAAACTATATGTATATGCATATCGCTCTTGACTTCGAGCAGTACAGCAAATACTTGCGCGTCCTGAATGCAACAGCAAATAACCTCGGACTCAACAAGTAATGCCTCTGCCAGAAGCGGTTTCTCGTATTGGGATTAACACTAACAGGGCTGCACCGTGTAACAGTGGTGCAGCCCTTAATGTTTCTATTCCCGCGGGGAAGGAGTATGCGGAGAAAGTATGTCCTGTTATCTGGATGTTGTGCTGATTGTTGTGCCGCCCGTCCTGCCGTAGTACTCCGGGGCGTATGCGCATTGTGCGGTGCATGTGCCGCTCTGGTAGTCGCCTTGGCGGTCGATGTAATATAGGGTCTCTATGGTGTGGGTACCCTTTGCGAGCTGGTCGAAGAAGTAGCAGGTGTGCGTGTCGTTGGGCGTCTCGTAGTAGTTGCGGTGGTAGGCGGAGAGCTGGCTGACTGGTTCGAGACACGCTGCGCGCTTGTCTGTTACCTGCACAAAATCGTAGTCGCGGTCGGCGGTTATGGTTATGCGCACTATTACCTTTGTGCCGACAGTCTGGCTACTGTTGGCAAGTGGCTTTCCGTCGGCAGAAATAATCTCCCTGCTGACTTTCAGCCCCTCGGAGTAGTCGCTGATGCTTGCGGACTTCTGCTTATATGTTGCATAGACTGCACCCCAGGAAACGGTGTCGTCATCTTTTTCGAAAACGATTGCTGGCTGTATGTCATCCCCTGCATAGGTTTTCTTTGAGTAGCCTTTGGGGGCGGTGTTTATGCCGGGATTCGGGGATGCCGTGATAGGGGCGGTGTAACCGCTTGTTGATGATGGTTGATTCATGAAGGCATAGACGTTGTTCACTGTGTTTATTGGTGTGTCCCACATCTGTGTGCGCTTCTGCATGAGTATCCATCGCTGCATTTCCGCAATGGTCTGCCTGTCGTTTGGTGTGACTGCTTTTATAGCTTCGATTGCCATGGTTTGTGTGGGCTGCCTGTAGTTTCGCCATGAGTAGGCAGCACGCGGAGAATCGAAGTATCTGCCCTCTGTCTCCTTGTAAACAGAATATTCCTTTATGCTTCGGACATATTCCTCAGCCAAGCGCTTCTCGCCCATGTAATGCAGCACAATGGCGAGCTTTGCCTTCATGTAGAGTGTGTTCTTGCGCTCCTGTTTTTTCAGGTATTTTATGAGGAAGTCTGCGTCTTTCCTTGCATCTGCCGAGAGCGGACTGTTTGACAGGGCGTTGAGATAGACGTATTGCAGCGCGTATGTGTCGTGTATGTATATGTTGCTGCCCTCCTTTTCCGCCTTCTTCATTTCAAGAATTTCCTCGTGAGCCTTTTTCTTCAGACAGTTCATGGCTTTTGATAGCATGGATGCGTCTGCTTTTTTGTCTGTCATATTGTTCAGGCGTGTGAACAGTTCGCATATCTCAGAGGTGATGTGGTAGGATGTCCTCATGCCGGGACACCATCCCCATCCGCCGTCGGAATGCTGTGTGGCGGAGAGTTTCTTGAGCAGACTTCCCTGAGTGTAGGTGAGTCTGTTCTTATCGAAGAAATTTCGCAGGGCGTTCATCCGTTCTGTCTCTCCCTGAGCATCCATGACCCACGGTGTTTCTTGGAGGAGGAGGGTTTTAAGTTCTTGGTTCTTCTCAAGGGGTGATGGCGGTGCAACCGCATTACCGGGATTCTGGGCTGCCGGGATGGAGAGATAAGATGGTATAGACGGTAAGGATTGTAAAAGGTGTTCTCCGAGGGCGTTTGCATAGTATGCGGCAGCCTGTGAGTAGGCGGTTGTCTGGTCGGCATCAGCCATGAAGGGAAGTGTTTCCAACAGAAGCCATGTGGGGTTTTCAGTCCATTCCACTGTCAGCCGCTTGTCTTTGGCGTCGGTTGGGAATAGTTCGGCGGTGTTTACTGTCTCTTTGCCTGGCTTCACCATTGTTATAGCCTTAGTTGAGATTACGGGCTCTTCGTTGTCTATCACTGCGAGGTAGTGCTGCTCACCGTCCGACATTCCGTCTGCAACCACTGATATGCGGACGATGTAGAGCGGTTCTGCAAGTTCTGCTTCTGATGAGGTGATGAGGAAATCAACGGGGGCGGTGCAACCGCTGTCGAGACATATGTCTTGGCTCATGCAGCATACAGTCTTCTCACTCTCTGGATTCAGGAGTTCAAGTTTTGCTACGGTGTTTAGTTTCTTGTCGGAAAGGTTGGTTATGGTGGAGGACAGCACCATCTTGTCGCCCTTGCGTATGAAGCGAGGCATATTTGGTGAGATCATGAGTTGCTTTTGGGCGATTATTTCGTCTTCGAGCAGTCCGTAGTTCATTTGGCGGTCGTGTGCAAGTCCGCGGAATTTCCATGTTGTAGTAGTTTCCGGCAGCGTGAACTTCAGGGCGATTTGGTTGTCGTTGTCGGAGACGAGTTGTGGGAAGAAGAAGCCTGTCTCACTGAAGTCTGTGCGCATTTGTGCCTCCTGTCCCTTGCCTCCGCTCTCCACAACCTTGCCGGAGTTTAAGTCTGGACTTGGTATCTCTGCCGCTTCTTCCACTGCATCGCTGGCAATATTGTCGGACTCGAAGTCCATTGCTTTTGCGTAAACCTTCCTCTCACCGGTATTACGAGATGCGCTGCTCGCCATCATCATCGGGGCGGAATATTTCTTGAACAGGATGTTAGGACCGTTTGTGGCGAAGTGCCACATTGGGTCGTACATAAGGGGTGCGATGCTGAATGTACTGAACTCAAGGGGTGCGATGTTTTGTCGCACGTATATCTGGATGAGGTTGATGCTCATGTATGAGTTGTTGTTGATGCGCCATGTGGTGCTCAGGCTGTTGGGGTATAACCCAAGATTTGTTGACCATGAGGTGGCGGCAAGTGCGTCGAGACTCTTGTCATAAAGCACAGCAGTCATAAGCACCTGCTCTCTGTTCGGCACGCTGACTGTCCACTCTTCCTGCTGTCCGGGAAGCAGTTTGTTGCGGAAGGTTTTCCATACAGGTTTGAGAGTCTTGTCGGGCATAGGGCATGTAATCTGGTGGCTGTGCGTGTAGAGTACGTCATCTTTCACCCATGCCAGGGTTATTAGCAGGCTCTTGTTGCCTTCTGCAGTGTGGCGGAAATCCTTGCGTATCAGTGAGTTTGAACAGTGTAGAGTGGCTGACTCTTTCAGTTTCTTCCCCTCGAATACATCGTAGAATATATCCACATCCTTGCGCGAAGAACCGAACTGCAGTGTTACGACATCCTCCTTATCCTTAAACTGTGAGGCTGTAGCATAGAACCAGTCAGGTGTTTCTTTAACAGGCACTGCATCGTCCAGCGAGAACACTGTGAACTCCGTGCTGTCGCATACTGCATCTTCGACTTCCTTTACAGGCGATGTCAGCACTGCTTTTATGGAGTGTTTGCCTGATGCCAATTTGCTGATTGCCGCCTTAGCCTCGCTTGCAGAAGTGTATTTCTTGCCTTTGTTGTCTATTTGCAGTGTATATTTCGCATCTGTAATGTCCTTGCCTCGGTTATTCACCACTTTTACCATCAGGTTGCAGTCCTGTTCCTTCAGTATTTTCTTGCTGATATTTACCGCTATAATAGCAGAACGGTTGGTGCATGAGATAGTGTAGCTTTCATCGTGCGATTCGCCGGAAAGGTTGGTTACCGTAGCCAGTACAGTATAATTGTATATGAGATACTTGCTGTCTTTTTCTATATTATCGGGCAGGACGAGTGGCACACTTAGTTCGAACATTCCGTCGTTATCGGTCATTGCTGAGTCAGAGGCTATTGTTTCGCCGTATCTGTCTTCATTCCACCAGCACCAGAAGGGGAAGTGCCGACTCACATTGTAGCTGACCTTGCAGTTGGAGACGGGCACTCCGGAATATGTCTTGGCGTAGCCTTTCACCTTTATTGTGTCGCCGAACTTGTACTCCTTGTCGTATTCGGAGATGGAAACTTCAAAGGTTGGCCGCTTGTATTCCTCCACGTTGAAGTATCTGCTTTCGATGGCATTATCGCAGGTTATGTACCACCTGCCGGTCAGTTGTCCCTGCGGAATGGTCATATCGGCAGAGATGGTGCCGTAGTCGTCGGTTTGGACCTTCTTTTCCGCCACAACCTGATGGTTTGCATTGCGCATACGGATGGTAATCTCTTTGCCGGCAATAACTTCAGTGTTCAGTCCATCGAGAGTTTTGTGCAGTATTCCCGCCACATGGACAGTCTGCCCCGGACGGTATATACCCCGGTCGATGTATAGGTTGGCTATGGTTTTCTCTGCGGGTGCGTTGTGGCTGCGGAAGGTGGAACCGTACAGGGTTACGTAGGGCATTGCGTTGTCCTGCTTGGTGTATGCCGTCCATTCCGAGTCACGATGCTGTTTGCTTTGTAGTGTGGCATCCTTCACTTCATGCCCCGTTATAGCATCCACCACCATTCGCCGCGACTTGTATTCAGGCAGCCCCAACTGGATGATTCTCAGACCTGTAACGTATATTATATCTTCTTCATAAAGGTGGGTTGCCTTTTTGTTTATCTCTAATTCTGGTGCAGTGTTTGTTGAAGCTTCTATCTTCATGTAATATACTCCCACAGGGAGGGCTGGGATTATAATAGAGTCCCTGTATTCCTGGAAGTTGGTAGGTGGTGTGAATGTCTTTTCCACTACTCGCTGCCCTTTGTATCCGTCGGCACCGTCCTTTGTGGCATACGAAGAGAGGATTTTTTTGAAGAAATCGTTATCGCGTTTTTCACTTATATTCCTGCCGTAAACATTCAGTGGTATAATCGTTGCCTTCGCTTTGTCGATATTTCTTACCGTTACCTGCAACTTGTATGGCTTGTTGGGAAGGAGTATGGATTTGGAAGACATACAGGTTAATTCGCCCTGCAGAATGCTCTTCTCAATGTTGTTGAAAATTGCCTGTTGGTCGGTACCTGCCCAGTTGCGCTGGTATTCTTTCAGCAGTTTGTACTCCTCTTCATTGTATCTTCTGTAGTTTGCGGAACGGTTTTTCAGATGTTTCTCGGCGATGTATGCTCCTTCGGGCAGGTCATAGTATTCCCTTATATATTCCTCCTTGAATGGCAGTTGGACGGAAAGCAAAGCGCAGGCACGCCTGTTGCCCACCGACTTGTAGTAGTCGTAGAGCATCTTATAGTCCTGAACACAGTAGCCCATGAGCGAAAGCATGTCGTTGTCATAAATCTCTGACGACTTCCCCAATGTTATAATATCTTTCCAACCAGCGGTTTTGGTGGCGGCGAGTAGTGATTTGTCGGCAAAAGCTTTCTGCTTGTATTCCTCTTTGTTGGTTATCACGAATGTCTCAGCCCCCTTGTAGAGAGCGAGGTTGTATATGGCTCCTGCCACGCGGTCGTTCTTCTCCGCCTCAAGAGCCTTTTCCCTTATTGCGTCAAACAGCGCATTTGTGCTGTCAGGCATAATGTTCAGGGTTATGGAGACGCTGAGCATCTGCGACTTGAACAGATGGACATATGCCTTCTCCTTGGCAGCTTTATCCTCAATATGTCCAAGTATGTTCAACGCAGTTTGGGGTAAATCCTTTGCGTCAGCATCAGAATACTGTTTCCATAAGTCGGAATAACTTTGGGCGAACAAGGTCATGGGTGATAATAACAATAGAAATAAAAGGGATAGTATGCGCATAAAGAAAGTATGAAGGGTGAAGAAAGAAAAGATGTGGGTTTTATGAAAATAGGAAATTAGAGGATGTTAAGGCAAAGAGGGGTTAAAGTGTATTTAAGTGAAGGTAAAGTGGAGTTAAAGTGACATTATCTCTTGCGCTGAAGTCATTTGTCACTTTAACTCCTCTTTAACTCCCCGTCACTACACTTAAAGAATAACTTCCTGTTTATAAACCCTATCTACAGAGCTTTTAGCGATGCAATTATTGCGTGTGGGTCTTGTGCCTTAAACACATAGCTGCCAGAAACAAGCACGTCTGCGCCAGCCTTTGCAAGCCGGGGAGCTGTCTCGTTCTGCACTCCACCATCTATTTCTATGAGAGTGTTGCATCCCTTGCTGTCTATTAGTTCTCTCAGTCGAATTACCTTGTCGATGGTGTTCTCTATGAACACCTGTCCTCCAAATCCAGGGTTCACACTCATGAGCAGCACCATATCCACATCCTTTATTATGTCTTCAAGCAAAAATACCGGAGTGGCTGGGTTAAGTGTTACGCCGGCCTTCATGCCGGCATTGTGTATTTCCTGGACAGTGCGGTGCAGGTGTGGGCAAGCCTCGTAGTGTACGTTCATCATCATTGCGCCCAGAGCCGCTGTCTGCTTGATGTAGTTCTCCGGGTGAGCAATCATATAGTGTACGTCAAGTGGTTTCGTGCAGTATTTTGCAACATACTCAAGTACGGTGAAACCAAACGAGATGTTAGGAACAAACGAACCGTCCATAACATCCAAATGAAGCCAGTCCGCCGTACTCGTGTTAATCATGTCAAGGTCCTGGCGCAAATCCAGGAAGTTTGCGGAAAGTAGTGAAGGGGATACTAACATATTAAGGATTTAAAGAGGAAAATACAATGAACCATAGTCTTGAGACAACCGCTCAAGAAAACATCTGTTTTTTTAGGAAACAATGTTCTTGCTGTTGGTTCTTACAATACGGAAAGAGTGTGCAAACTCAAGAATAAAAGCTAAAGAGTGTTCAGATGGAGTTTGCTGTACAGGAGTAAAATTTGGCATAGGCAGTAGATTTTTAATTTAACTACTACTAAAACGCGAATTGTGCCGCTTTATTGTAATCTAAGTATGAAAAATCTAAAAAACATATTGGTAATGATTGACGTGTTGACCCTGATACAGTAAAAAAGTGTCTAAATTTTACACCCGACTTTGGATTTTAATTATTGCTGTCCGGTAAAACTTTTTTGATGGCATAAATTTAGGGCTGACACTTC
>JABUUG010000109.1 GCA_021443285.1 Bacteroidaceae bacterium | reverse complement strand
TCTCCTGCATCTTGTAGAACATACCACCCTCTGTCGTAAGCCGCTTGAAGACAGCCTCCACATCCTCAAAGACGACCTTCTTGTCGGAAATCATCTGCACAATCTCGCCAGTAGTCCTTGTGATACCCTTCTCCTCCTGATAGTACCGCTGCAACTCATCAAGCATATTCACACCAGCCTCCGTGAACTGCCTCAACTCCGTTCCTTTCAGGAACTTCGCTGCCTTGACCTGACCGTAGGCTAATATCAGTCTGCCCATTTCCACGCCGAGACCTGCCGACACATCGGCAAGCATCTTCGTGGTGTCGAACAGTTTTCCGCTCTCCACTCTGTACGCCGCCAACTGCTTCGTATATGTTATCAGTTCGGTAATCTTGAACGGCGACTGCAATGCACTCTGCATCGTCTTGTTGAACAGCAAATCTCCCTGTGAACGCGACTGCAAGATACTCTCCAACGACCGCTTCTGCAACTCCAACTCGCCGCGCACCTGAATGAGTTTCTGTATGAAGCCCTGCGCCGCAGATATGGAGAACATCATTGCAAACCGCTGCGTGAGGGTATTCGTTATCCCTAACAAATCCTTGTATCCCTGCGATAACTTCTTGCTTTCGCCAGTGGCATCCGCAATCTTCGCCTTCATCTGTGTTATCAAGGCGTTTATTTCTTTTATCCGTTCTTTGTCATTTCTATCGCTCACATTCAGCATACCTCTCAATGCCTGAAGGTTCTTTATGGTCGCCTGCATTTCCGATATGCTTGTCTTGCCGCCGCCGAGTATCCCTTTTGCCGTTGTGTCGCTATTCATTATGGCAGAATACTGCTTCAACGCCTTCTCCATCCTCGCGTTATCCGCAGCCTCCTTGTCCGCTATCCTCTTCCTCTCTGCCGCAGCCTTCTCCTGCGCCGCCGTCTTCTCTTCCTCTGTCTGTCTTTTTGACGCCAATTCCTTCTTCAGCACATCTTGGTATGTTATCAGGAATTTCGTCTCGTTCTCCGTTGCGCCTAAATCGTCCTTCAATGAAGATTTTATCTTGCCGAGTAAAGACTCCAGTTGTGCGATATTCAGGGATTTCGCCCAATCAACAGCACTTGAGAATCCGTTGTTAGAAGCATTGGAAAGTTCGCTAACTACTTGTGATGCTGTTGATGTGGATGCCTTCTTGTTGCTTGTACCGCCGTTAAGAACTCTCCCCTCTGCCTGTGCCACAAGTTCAAGTTCCTTCTTATACTGCTGCACCTCATTGAAGGCTATCCTTATCTGCTCTGTGAAGGCAGACCTGTCATTGCCGACAACAGATGCTTTCGCGGCACTCTCATACTTTATCAGTGCCGCAGTATATTTATCAATGGCATCCTTGAATTTCGCCGTACCGTTTGCCGTATTAGAAGCGTCTGCCGACTCCCATAGGGCAGTAAGTCCTACCATCTTATTGTTATACGATGATACCGCCAGCTTCTGCGCCCTCTCGTTCTTATCTGCCTGTATAGCCGCATCTCTTCGGGCATTGGTGAGTTTCTCCAACTCCCTTATCTGCTTGTCTATGCTCTTTGTCTCCTCATTGACAGCACGGTTGAAGGCACTCACATCATTGCCATCAACGCCAGCCTTCAACAGAGCATTGACAGATGCGGTAGCCTTATTGACAGATGCCCTCGCCATACCCTTCTCCACATCCGACATCCCAGAAGATGTCTTCTGCATTTCGGAACTCATTGATTTCAGTATTGCAAGCCTCTCCTCGAGTTTCTTCTTCGCCTGCTCCTCTGCCGTCAATGTTTTCAGCGTCTGCTCGTCTTCCTTTTGCTTCGCCTTGATGATGTCGTTTTCCTGACGGAGCTTCTCTCTCTGCACATCAAGCTGCGACTTGAGCATCTTGAACTCCGTCATAAAGGTCTGCTCACTGCCCGTAAACTTGCCCGATATGCCGCTGTCTATAAGGTTTTTCAGATTTGCAAGCGCGGTATCAACGCCTGTCGTGTCCGCACCTTTCTGCGAATTGGCTATAAGCCTATTGCTTCTCGCCAGAATAACCTCGTATTCGGAAGCCATTGACAACTTCTTCGCCATTGACCTGACAGACCTTTCCTCCTCGCTTTGCGCCCTTTTCTCATCCGATATTCTGTCTGCGTAATACTTCTTATACCACGAAGACATCTTTGTTACAAGATTCCCTCCGTCATCTGTCTTTGTGGCAAGCAGATATTCAAGAGCCTGTTCCTTCTGCGATAGTTCGGTTTTTAACTTGTTGAGTTTTTTGTCGTAGGTGTCATTACGCAGACCTTTGCTGTTAGAAAGACCGTTTATCTTTTCCTTCAGCAAATCAATGCTTTCTGTAAGTCTTCCTGTAGTCCAGTTGGCAAACGGATTCTTCTTGTATAGTTCTGCGACAACAGGCAAGATGTTTTCCAGACTTGCGTCTAACTTTGACGCACTCGCACTCGCGCCTTTTGTCGCAGCCTCCACTGCGCCCATACCTGTACTCGCAGCCTTACCGAAGCCTGACAGCCTGTTGCTGATAGTCTCGATATTCTTGTCGATATTCATCAACGCAACAGCAAAGGGCTTGATACTGTTGTCAATACCCTTGAAAGACTCGCCGACATTCTTCGCGTGATTGTCCAACTGCTTTACGATACTGTCAAAACGCTCCGCCGCCCTTATTGCATCATCGGAGATTGAAATCTCTATACCACCGTTTGCCATAATCCTATTCTGTTTTTATCTGTGTGCCTAAATCCGTCATCATAAGCAAATCTTCGGCACTGTTAATCTCTGTTACATTCTTTCCCTTATCATCAAGATACTCCACATGGGAGAAGTCTATGCTTGACAGCCTGACCTGACCGACGGTCATCCGCCACATATACTCTTCCTTGCTGCACCAACTGTTCGCGCGAAGAAAATCTATCATCTGACCCCACTCTGTGCGGCTGTTGATTATTCTGCTTCGGCTGTCGTCATCTTTCGCTGAAGAACGCCCTGACGCACGGTCTTTAACAAGCTGATACTCTGCAAAAAAAAACCTACATCTATCCGCTGCAAAACCTCCAGCAGTATCTGCCCCCAGTTCCGCATCTCGAAGTCGCCGAACATCAGCAAGTCGTAGGTGTCCTTGAACTCCTTGCTGTATGCCCTCTTCTCGAAGTTGTCATATATCCGCTCCTTGTCATTGAGCATCGCCAGAACAAGACACTCGCAGGTGGCAGGAAGGTTCATACACATCAGCCTCAATGCGTCCTCATAGCCATCACAAACAGCCTTCTCCGTCTTGACAATATCACACACCTTCTCGCAGATAAGCCATTGGACGCCGGGCTTCAAACCCCTTATCTCCCACTCTGTGCCAGCAAGGGACACAACAGTAGGCGTGTCATTCATTATCCGCGCGAGCTTCTCCATGGCATCGTCCGACACCACAGCCTGCTTCTGCTCGCCAACAGCCGACTCATCGGCTTTTATTCTGAATACTTTCTTCCCCATAATAACCTGAAAAAGGGGCTGCGGTCATTATCGCCGCCGCCCCTCGCCAAATGGAAAACAACAGTGTGGCACTATCCTGCGGTAGGCAGGGTGAACTCTGTGTCGAAATAGAACGGAGTCTTCTCGTTCTGGACTGTCCAGTCGAAGCCTGTACCTGCGATATTGATACGCGCGAGGTTGCTGTTCATAGACTCCAGCATAACCTTCGAGTTCAGCTTCAGACGTGGGATAGTGAACGCCACATACTTGTCCGCGCCCTGCTCGGTCTTGCCGTTCTTGAAGACAACATCAATCTGAACGTACTTCTCTACATAGCTTGAAGGCGCGAAAATCTTCTTTCCGTCAGTAGAAGCCTTCCAGCCCATGAGTGCGATAACAAGCTGCTTCTGCATATCGGCAACCTCACTCGAAAACTGGTACTTGCCGAGCTTTGTAACCTCATCAATCGGCGAGTCGGATGTCTCGCAGTCGATGGTGGTTGTCTCAGGGTCGTCCTGTGATACCGATGTGGTATCGCGGACAACGGTCTCCAGTATGTAAGAGTCGCCCTTTGCTGCCTCGCCCTCTGTCTCCGTACCGTCAAAAGGCGTTGCGATAATGTGTGAGGGCTGCTTGAACTTCAAGGCAGTCGCTCCTGTGTTGATAACTTGCTTTGCCATAATACAATGGATTTAATGATTATTTGATTGTAACACCGATTGAAATCACATGAAAGTGCATCTGCCTATTCTCGTCATAGTCCTGCGCCGCCCATTCCTTCAAGAGATAGTACTTCTCATCATTGTCGCCGTACTTCTTTATCAGTTCATAGACGCAGTATTCCATCGTGTCGAGAAGGTCATGGTTCTTCTCCAACAACGAGCCTACAGGCTTCGCGAATAAGTATATGTTAGCCGAGCATACAGCATATCCGTCATAGTCGTATATCTCCGTTATATCCACCCATACGAAGCTCTGCCACTCGCTCTTTATCGCTGGCGGTATAGAGCCTGTGAAGACACGGGGGAACACCTTTGTCCCGTCCTTGTACTTCGCCTTCGCAAGGAGTTCCGAGATATAGTCCTCAACAGATGTTATGCGGGAGTTCTTCTCTGTACTGCTCATGCTATCTGTATTTTACCTTTCCTACATTTATTCTCAATGTTCCTTTGTGAGGCAGGAACTTGCCTATATTGTTAAGGGCTGAACGCTTCGTCTTGTACAACCTCATGGCAACACTCTGGTTGCTCTTCAGGTACTGCGCCATATCCGAGATAACGATATAGCCGCCCAAGCCTGTCCTATCGACCATACTTCCTGCGCCCTTCTTGCCGCGGTAGTATTTCAACCCTGCGGTCTTCAACCCCTTCAGGGACTTTCCGCTGAATACCGTAGGGGAACTTATGCTGAAGCCTTTTATCTTCTTCGTGGACACACCTTTTCTTGCAGTCCTTATGCCCATACGCCCATATCCTCGTTCCTCGCCTTCAAGGTACTGTCTGTACGGCATCGCCGCCACAAGGATAAGGCTTATCTTTGTCGGTGGATGCTGCTTCTTCAACAGGTCAAGAGCCTCTTGGTCTCCTTGGAGCATCCTCCCC
>JABUUG010000108.1 GCA_021443285.1 Bacteroidaceae bacterium | reverse complement strand
GGTATTGTGTTTTATTGCCTGAAGCGGCAAAAACTGTGCGGCTTCAGGGCTTTTTTGATAATTTGGTGTAGTGAAGGGGAGTTAAAGAGGAGTTAAAGGGGAGTTAAAGGGACGTATGTACCATGCGCATAATGGTAATGTCACTTTAACTCCCCTTTAACTCCCCTTTAACTCCTCTTTAACTCCCCTTTAACTCCACTTCACATTAACTCCCCTCAATTTACACCAGCACTCCGTACTTCACCTCGGTCGGGTTCTTGTGGTAAACCCTTGAGAATGCCTCGCGGAACGCTGTGATGTTGTTGAAGCCGCAGTGGCGCGAGATGGCGTCGATGGTCATGCGGCATGTCGGGTCCACGAGCAGTTCGTATGCTTTCTCCATACGGCGCTCCCTGATATAGTCGTAGAACGTGGTCTTCAGTCCGTTCTTGAAGTAGTCCATGAGCAGGTATTTGTCGGCGTTGATCAGGCGTGCTATGTCGTCTACCTTCACTCCCTCCACAAGGAACGGCTCGTTGTCGCGCATGAGCTTCTCGAAGTTCTCCACAAACGGGTACACCGTCTTGCCGTACTGGTCGCACTCGAAATGCCTCTCCTTGCCGAAGAGCTCCTCTTCTATCAGAGACTCCACCGCGTCGTTCTCCCTCTGCCTGATCATAAGGTAGGAGATGGAGCCGAGCATCACAATCACCACCACGCGGAAGAGCAGGTCGTTGAGCACTCCGGGGTTCACCATAAGCCAGGCGTAGAAGGAGAAGAGGAACAGGAGCGCAGTCATGTAGGCCAGCACCCAGGTTACGTCGCGGTTCTCTATCTCGGAATATGCTATCTTCAGATACGACTTGTAGTTTATGCAGACATACGACACGCGGGCTATGTTGAACAGTCCGTAGAAGGCTGTCACCGTCACCACCATGTTGAAGTAGAAGGCGTTGAACCAGAATATCGCCACTATCGGGAAGGTGGCGAAGGGCAGGTAGTTCAGAAAAATGGTGAACTTCGTTATGCGCCGTGGCAGCACCAGACTCACAAAGAACAGCTTCAGCGCCGCCATGATGAGGAAGCCCGACATGCGCATGATGAGAATCACCTTGGGCTGGACCACCAGTGCGGGCAGCTCGTAGAGCGGTGCCATTGCCATAATCATGCCCCACACCGCGCAGAGTGCTCCGAACTGTTTCTGCGGAGTGTTTCTCCCGGGCTTGAGGAAAGTGTAGGCCATTCCCGCAAGAATAATGGTGGAAATGCCTGCAACAAATATCGAAAGTATGATTGATTCGTCTAACATCGGGTGCTATTAAGGTTGGGGGAGACGCTTCCGCCGCCTCACTATTCCACCGCAAAGGTAAGACAAAGGGGAAGCGTAATTGACATATCCCGCTCTAAATCGGTTTTTCTTTGGGGGAGTTTCTGTCCTATATCATCGTTTTTGCAATGTGCGGTTTGCAAAAAGCGGTGTGTGGGGATAACTGCTTTGGGAAGCATAATTCATTCTGTTCCGCTTTTGCAAGCCCGGTTTTTATCGGAGGTCAAGCAGGATGCAGACATGCAAAACCTGAATATCTTGGGTGTTCCGACTGTCTTTTCTGCCATTTCTGACTGTCTGACAGATACATTTTTCTCCTTTTTGAGAACATTTTGCCCTATTCCTTTTCATTTTTTCTGTGTAAGACTTAACTTTGCGGCGATTAAACACCTTAATGTCTTGACACGCACGCGCGTGCCCACAACTTGAAAAACGTTTTTCTGCTCTATGAAATACGCTGAACAAATCACCTTTGACAACAATGAAGAGAACATCGTAATGCAGGCGCTTTACGACACTTCGCTCAACTTGGTAAATTCAAACTACAGGTTTGTGAATTTCCTTTCCAACATGCTGGGCTACTCGAAGTCTGACTACATAGATGTCTTCAGGAGCTCTGTCGTACTGGAAGAGGGCGCAAGAACCTTCACACCGGTGCAGGACCTCATTGTTGCCACCCAGAAACTGAAACGCGAAAGCCCTTCGAGCGAATTTCTGGAGGTGCCTGTCTATGTTACGTACGAGCCCGTTATGGAGGGCGCCACGGGCAAACTGCTGCACTACGTGGAGGGCATCAGCATCGTCGACCTGCACGCGCAGAACCTCTTCCACCGCTTCTTCTACCGCAAGTTCTGCGACATGGCGGCGATAATGGGCGTAGCCGTGGTGGACTTCTACCCCACCACAATGAGAATGAGCGTCATCGGTGGCAGGGACGGCTATAACCTGCGCAGCGTGTCCATCGACGCCGCTGTAAACACCATAGTGCATCCTGAGGACAAGGAGGCTATGTGGAAGTTCCTCAACCATGCGGCAAAAGACACCAACCACACCACCTCCCTCGTCATCCGCGTCTATTCCAAGACGCTGAAGGAGTACCGCAGCTTCAATGTGGTGCTCATCCCGATGACCACCCTCAAGGGCGACTTCCAGTACTATTCCGGCTATGCCACCGACACCACCGACCGCATACGCAAGATGAAGGAGGCACAGGACAGGGTGGACACGCGCATCAGGCTGCTCACAGAAGCCAAGGACAAGATGGAAAAGGAGAAGGAGCAGATGGACCAGGTGCTCTCCGTAATGAGCCACGACCTGCGCACACCGCTCAACTCCATACGCGGATTCAGCGAGCTTATGGTATATACCGACTCGCAGGAGGAGCGCGAGGAGTTCTTCAAGCTCATACAAATCGGTGTGGACCAGATGACACTCCTTGTGAACGACATCCTGGAGACCACACGCCTCGACACAGGAAACATGAAGTACTTCAAGCTCAGCAGCAGCGCGAAGACCATAATCACCAATGTCTATGCCGCAAACAAGATCCTCTTCGACAACCTGCCGTGCGACCTTATCCTGGAGGAGCCGGAGGCCGACTACATGATAATGACCGACAGCATGCGACTGATGGAGATTCTGAACAACTACCTCTCCAACGCTGCCAAATACACCTTCGAGGGCACGGTTACGATGAAATACGAGATAGCCGACGACGGGTGCTACTTCCACGTCATAGACACCGGTGT
This sequence comes from Bacteroidaceae bacterium, assembly GCA_021443285.1. GTDB lineage: Bacteria > Bacteroidota > Bacteroidia > Bacteroidales > Bacteroidaceae > Prevotella. Next base: position 9,213 of record JABUUG010000108.1, on the reverse strand, counting down.
GGGCATAGCTCCGAAGGACTGCGAGAAGGTGTTCAACCGCTACGAGATGCTCGGTTCCACAGTGAACGGCACAGGACTCGGACTCTACATCTGCCGCGAGATAGCCAAGGGCCTCGACGGACACGTGGGATGCAAATCGGAGAAGGGCAAAGGCTCCGACTTCTGGGTATGGATGCCGAAGGCAGAGCATTAGAGAATGAATAGCAAATTGAAGTGGAGTTAGTGTGGAGAGAAGGGGAGAGTTAAAGAAGTTAAGGGAGTTAAAGGGACAAATGACTCATGCGCATAAAGGCAATGTCCCTTTAACTCCCCTTTAACTACACATTAACTCCCCTTTAACTACAGACAATACAGTTTTTCCATAGATGAAAAAGAAATTAGATACAATACTGCGCTGGCAGATGCTTATCGGCACCGTAGTTCTCTTTGCCGCCATACAGTTGCTGCAGCAGTATATCCTTTTCGATATAGAGCAATTACGTGTGTTTGTGTATGAAGCCGACAAGATTGTTGAACAGCTGTCGGCGGCGGGCGGTGTCGCCGACTTCCTCGCGCTCTGGATACAGCAGTTCTTCAAAGTCCCGTATCTGGGGCCGCTGCTGCTGGCGCTGGTCATCGCCGCATTCACGCTTTGCATACAGCAGTGCTACAAGACGGCGTCGGGACATCCGCTGACACTGGCGGAGGCTCTGCTCTGCTGGCTGCCCGCAGTCTGCCTGTTTGTATATACGGAAGACAAGCTGTTCTTCACCACAGGCCATCTCGCCATGATGCTGTCATCGGCGGCGTGCCTGCTTATTGTAAAGGTATGCCAATGGGAGAAGACCCGCTGCGATGAGGGCAGATGCCCGTGGTATCTGCGCATTCTCACAAGCCTCATCCTGATACCCTCCGTTATTCTTCTTGCAGGATTTGCCTGCTCCACCTGTGTATGGCCCGCCATAGTCTGCGCATTTGTTTACACATTAATATATAACAGGAGCTGGCAGCAGGCCCTGATCATCATCCTTTCTGCCGCACTTATGGTTGGACTCGCGCAGAGGCTGTGTCTCGCTGTCGGTGAGACGGAGCTGTTCTCCCCCGATGTGTTCACCTACCGCACAAAAGTAGTTACCTGCATGAGCCAGGTGTGGCTGAGCCAGGTGCTGGTGTTCTGCGTGCCTTTCGCGCTGAAGCTGATGAAGAAAGATATGCTGCTGAATAATAGTGTGGCAGCGACGGTGGCAGCGGCAATGGTGCTTGTGGCTACCGCGAAAACAATGTACAGCAGCCACAGTTCGGAAGATACCATACAACGCTTGGAACTTGAACACCAGTTGCTTACGGGCGACCACATACCTGCATACGAGTTCTGTCTGCAGCACCTTGACAACTTCTTCACGGCGAATATCTATTGCATGCTCGAAGCAACGGCCGGCACTCTGCCTAACGCTGTGCGCAACGGCATAATACAAGACCCGAGGCAGATGGTGATGCCGCCGAGCAAGGCACGCTTCGCACGCAAACACCTCATGACGCTCTACTACAACATGGGCTATGTGCTTGGCGCACAGAGGGAGGCTTTCGAATACAACGAGCCCACGGAGGGTATGATGGCGCCGGAAGCGGTGAAGATACTGGCATTGACAAACCTCGCGCAGGGCAACTACGCTGCCGCCGAGAAATACATCACACACCTGGAGCACACACTGTTCTACCGAAAATGGGCAGCGCAGTACCGCCCGTTCCTGTACAACGATAAGGCGGTGGAGAAAAGCCCAGAGCTTGGACCGCGCCGCCGTTCGCTCGTCATTGAGTCGGTGCCGGAGCACAGGACAACGATGGTGGGAGTAATCCGCCAGATAGCGTATGTGGCGCCCGAACTGCCCGCAAAGAACTACTACGACGCCCTGCTTGCAATGGGGCTGAAGAACTGATGTAATGACGATTAAGCTATAGTAACCTGTAGTTAAAGGGGAGTTAAAGTGAAGTTAAAGGGACAATAGTCCTGAGCTTCAAATACATATGTCACTTTAACTCCACTTTAACTTCACAATAACTCCACTTTAACTCCACTTTAACTTCACAATAACTCCACTCTAACTCCCAATTAACTCCCCTTAAAAAAGAACCCCATCCCCTTGAAAACAATCAGACTTATATGCCTTCTCGCCACGCTGTGCCTTCTCGCCGCCTGTTCGCAAAGCGGTAGCATATCGCGCACAGACAACCATGTGGCGGACATCTATCCCGACTACCGCGACGTAACAATACCCTGCAACATCGCACCGCTAAACTTCTCCGTATGCGACTCCACAGCAGACGGCTACGCCCTCCAGATAGAAGCCGCGGGGCAGACGCTGTGGACGAACGCCGACGGCGGGGACTTCTGCATAGACAAAGACGAATGGAAGGATGCGCTGGAAACCCTGACCAAAGGAGGGAAGTCCGGCAAGATGACGCTGACGATAGCGCGCAGGATTAACGGCGAATGGGTGGGCGGCAAACCGTTCACGATGACTGTCATGCCCGACAGCATCGACGACTACATAACCTACCGCCTCATACCGCCCGGCTATTCGGGATGGTACCGCATGGGCATATACCAGCAGCAGCTGTCAACATCGGAGGAGAGCTGCATCTTCGAGAACTCCCACACTCAGGGCAACTGCGTGAACTGCCACACCGTAGGCTCGCAGCGCGCCGACAGGACGCTCTTCCACATGCGTACCTCATGCGCAGGCACATACATCTTCCGCAACAACACAATAGAACGCCTCTCTACCAAGACCGACTCCACAATGTCGGCATTCGTATATCCGTCGTGGCACCCTTCAGGCCGCTTCATTGCGTTCTCCACAAACGACACCTCGCAGGAGTTCCACACCGCCCACAAAGACCGCATAGAGGTTTTCGACCGTGCGTCAGATGTGCTTGTATATGATGCCGACACACGCGAGGCGATACTCTCACCGCTGCTGAGGGATTCTCTCAATATGCAGACATTCCCCACCTTTTCGCCTGATGGCAAATGGCTCTATTACTGCTCTGCACCGCGCATAGAGGATGTGGGACTGAACTATAAGGACGTGCACTACTCGCTCTGCCGCATAGCCTTCGATGCGGAAAAGGGCTGCTTCGGCGACAAGGCAGACACTATATACAACGCCCGCACAGGCATCACCGATCAGAGCGGCAACACCATACTGAAGGGCAGGAGCGTGTCGTTCCCGAGAATATCGCCCGACGGCAGATGGCTCGTATGCACCATACACAACTACGGCACCTTCTCCATCTGGCATTCAGATGCCGACCTCTACATGATAGACCTCCAGCGCCCCGACACCATAAGAAGCATGAAGGCGGCAAACTCCGACGATGTGGAGAGCTACCACTCATGGAGCAGCAACTCGCGGTGGATGGTGTTCAGCTCGCGCCGCGACGACGGTCTGTACACCCGCCCGTACTTCACCTATATCGACAAGGACGGCAACGCCCGCAAGCCCTTCATGCTGCCACAGGAGAACCCTCGGAAGCACTACCGCCAGCTGGACTACAGCTACAACATCCCGGAGTTCATGACCTCACGCTTCAATGTCCCAATGCGCGAAATACTGAACGCCGCCAAGCAGGACTCCATACCTGTGGGCATCAAGGGGAGATAGTTCCCGGACAGCGAATGGCGATTGGATGGGTTGCCTCAGCCAAGTATGCCCTTTAGCTATCGTAAGTATGCCCTTTAGCTATCGTAAATATGCCTTTTAGCACTCGTAAATGGCATGTTTATTTTGGGGCTGCTGCTTTACTTGCAGGGAAACGGCTACAGACGAAAAATGTGATATGTAACAGTTTTCGTCCGTAAGCTTCGCAATTATAATAAAACGAGAGGGGGTGGCGGATAAAGCAGTCCGCCACCCCTTTATAATTCCCCAAATGGAGGAATTCCGGAATAATCTGTAAACAGCTAAAGATAATATCTGTTAGTTGGAGTTAAAGGGGTGGAAACTGGGGTCAGTCCTGAGCTTCAAATACATATGTCACTTTAACTCCTCTTTAACTCCACAATAACTCCACTTCACTCCCATTTATCGAACCCACCTAAATCGGAAATCGTCCGATGGTAAATCAGTTGGCGCAGCCGATAATCTCGTGTATGTCAGCCACACCGTGGCGGTCGAGCCACTCGTTTATGCCCACCGCCACCTTCTCCGAGATAGCCGGGTCGAGGAAGTTTGCCGTGCCTATCTCTATGGCAGTGGCGCCCGCCATGAGGAACTCTATGGCATCCTCTGTGCTGCTTATGCCGCCCAGTCCCACAACAGGTATGCTGACAGCCTTCGCCACCTGATGCACCATGCGCACTGCGACAGGCTTCACGCACGGGCCGCTGAGGCCGCCGGTGCCTATCGACAGCACTATGCGCCGCTTCTCGATGTCAATCTTTGTACCCATCAGCGTGTTGATGAGCGACACCGCGTCGGCGCCCTCCGCCTCGACAGCCTTTGCGATGGACACGATGTCCGTAACATTCGGCGAGAGCTTCACGATGAGTGTCTTGTCGTATGCCTTGCGCACAGCCTTCACCACCGCCTCTGCCCCGGCGCATGAGGTGCCGAAAGCCATGCCGCCCTGCTTCACGTTGGGGCAGGAGATGTTCAGCTCTATGGCGGGAATCTTCTCCAGTTCGTTAACGCGCGCCGCACATTCGGCGTAGTTCTCAGGCGAGTTTCCGCTGACATTTACAATCATGTGGGTGTCTATATCCTTTATCTCAGGGTAGATATGCTTGCAGAAATAGTCCACCCCCTTGTTCTGCAGACCTACGCAGTTGAGCATTCCCATCGGCGTCTCCGCCATGCGTGGATAGTCGTTGCCCTCGCGCGGCAGCAGTGTGGTGCCTTTGACGATAACCCCCCCGATACTTGCGAGGTTCATGAAATCGGCATACTCTATGCCGTAGCCGAATGTGCCCGAGGCTGTCATCACCGGATTGCGCAGCGGCAATGCGCCTATATTAACGCTTATGTTAGCCATACGTTCAGATTGTATTTGACCTTATTAAATTATTTTGCCGCAAAGTTAGAAATTAATTCCTGTAAAAATCAGCCTTTTGCCTAAAACCGTAAATTTGCGGCATTAAAAAGCCGCGAAGTTACTATTGCTCGGCAATTCAAGCAAGCTTGATTGCACTCGCTTAACCGTAACTTTGTCCGCATTAAAAAGCCGCGAAGTAACTCAAGTGATATGTTTTCAAAACCATTCTTAACCTCAATAGTCAGAACCATAGTTTTTATCCTTGCCTTCACAGCGCTCTTCACCTCTTGTAAGGAAGAGAAGAAAAAGGACATAATAATAGTTAGGAAAGAGAAACCGCAGAAGCCCAAAGGCACACAGTCTTTGGAGACACGCACAGACAGCGTGGACGTGCAGTGGGGGGGCAGCGAATACACCATCGTTGCCGCAAGACAGGCGGACAAGGAGCTGCCGGTGGTGAAGGACGAAACCACGGGCGACAAGTATTATGACAACGTGATAAAGCTCACCGTAAAACGGAGCGACGGCACAGAGGCTGTAAGCAAGACATACCGCAAGTCTGACTTCAGGCAGTATATCGACAAGAAGCTCTACGACTCCTTCGTGCTTGTAAACATAACCCACTACGACGGCGACGACGCAACGCAGAAGTTCATTGTGGGCATAGGCGAACCCGACGACAACTCCGACAATTTCATAACCCTCCAGCTATCGCTCGGCAAGACCGGGGCAGTCAGCGTGAAACACTTCGAGTTTGACGAAAAGACCGGTGACGAGGCTGACCTTGAGCCGTAAAGGATTGTAAAGGCAATATCTATTAATTATGAAGTTAAAGGAGTGGTAACTGAGGTTGGGAGTTAAAGAAGTTAAAGACATTACCTATATGGTTTGTATTCAGGTAGTTGTCTTCAGAAAAGTCAGTTGTCTTTAACTCCCTTAACTCCCAACCTCAGTTACCACTCCTTTAACTCCCTTAACTCCAATTTTCAGAACCCACCTAAAGCGCATAATACCATGACTGACGTTCTGAACTATATCTGCGACATACTCTGGGGCTGGCCGATGATGATTCTGCTTGTCGGCACGCATATCTACCTTACCATACGCCTGCGCTTCCCCCAGCGCTACATCTTCAAGGCAATAAAGCTCTCGCTGAAAAAAGACAAGGGCGCAGAGGGAGAGGTGTCGCAGTTCGGGGCATTATCCACAGCACTCGCCGCCACACTCGGCACGGGAAACATAATCGGCGTAGGCACCGCCATAGCCCTCGGCGGACCGGGTGCAGTGTTCTGGTGCTGGATAGCCGGCTTCTTCGGCATAGCCACGAAGTATGCGGAGGGACTGCTGGCAGTGAAATACCGCGAGACGGACAGCCGGGGGCGCGTTCACGGCGGACCGATGTATGCCCTGGAGAAAGGGCTCGGATGCAAATGGGCGGGAATGCTCTTCGCGGTGTTCACGGCAATAGCTGCCTTCGGCATCGGCGACACAGTGCAGTCGAACGCCATCTCCACACTCGCGCTAAAGACGTTCAGCATACCGACATGGGTGACGGGTCTTACGGTAACACTCTTGGCAGGGCTCGTGCTTATCGGCGGACTGAAGAGCATATCGAAGGTGTGCACGGCCTTCGTGCCGTTCATGGCCATCATTTATATTGTAGGCTGCATCGCTATTCTCATTATGAATAGCGCATATATCGAGGCATCCCTGAAACTTATTCTGAAGTGCGCCTTCTCGCCGGAGGCTGCCGAAGGCGGATTCCTCGGTTCGACAATGATTATCGCCGCACGCTACGGCATCGCCCGCGGACTCTTCTCCAACGAGTCGGGCATGGGTAGCGCGCCCATCGTGGCGGCTACGGCAAAGACGCGCAACCCCGTGCGTCAGGCACTCGTCAGTTCAAGCGGCACTTTCTGGGACACCGTCGTCATCTGCGCCCTCACAGGTCTCGTCATCGTAAGCAGCATCCTCGCCTACAACGATGTGTCATACCAAGACGGTGGGGCAATCACGCAGCTGGCATTCTCACACATACCGTATATCGGCGCGCCGCTGCTCACCTTCGCTCTGCTCACCTTCTCGTTCTCCACCATCCTCGGATGGGAGATTTACGGTGAGCGCGCAGCGCAATACCTCAGCAGGAAAGGCTACATTAAGGTGAAGAGGATAGGCTACTATTACCGCTTCATCTATGTGGCGTTCATCTATGTGGGCGCCACTGTTGACCTCGGTACCGTATGGACCGCCGCCGACATCCTCAACGCTCTTATGGCAATACCAAACCTCATAGCCCTAATCCTCCTGACCGGTGTGATTGTATATGAGACAAGGAAATACCTGTGGAACAATAATCTCGATGAGTTCGAGTCGTAGAACGTTGTATTAGAATAATGAAGTTAAAGGAGTTAAAGACAAATGACTTTTTCTCAAACAACTGCTTGAGCACAAATCACATAGGTAATGTCTTTAACTCCCTTAACTTCCTTTAACTCCTTTAACTCCCGCACCTAAGGTGCATAACCCATGGTCAACAACATAGACGTAAACAGCATTGCAGAGANCTTGAGCACAAATCACATAGGTAATGTCTTTAACTCCCTTAACTTCCTTAACTCCCTTAACTTCCTTTAACTCCTTTAACTCCCGCACCGAAGGTGCATAACCCATGGTCAACAACATAGACGTAAACAGCATTGCAGAGAGATGTCTGCGCGACGAGGCACAGGCAGTGATGGGCCTTATCCCATTGCTTGATGACAATTTCGACCGTGCCATAGACATTATATATAACAGCAAGGGCAGGTTCATCATAACAGGTGTGGGCAAGTCAGGGCATATCGGCGCAAAGATTGCCGCCACCCTTGCCAGCACCGGCACACCCTCCTTCTTCGTGAACCCCCTCGACGCCTTCCACGGCGACCTCGGAATGTTCACCCCGGGCGATGTCGTGATGGCTATCTCCAAGAGCGGCAACACCGACGAGCTGCTGCGCTTCATACCCCTGCTGCGCGACCGCCACATACCCATCATCGCCATGACGGGCAACCCCGACTCGCTCCTCGCCCGCAACAGCTCGTGCAACCTGAATGTCTATGTGGAGCGCGAGGCGTGTCCGCTGAACCTTGCGCCCACCTCCTCCACTACGGCAATGCTCGCCATGGGCGACGCCATAGCCTGCGCACTCATGGAGGTGCGCCGCTTCAAGGCTGAGGACTTCGCGCTGTTCCATCCCGGAGGGTCGCTCGGCAAGCGGCTGCTTATGAAGGTGAAGGATGTCATGTCGTGTGAACCGCTGCCCATCGTTACGCCGGACACCATGCTCTCCGACGCCATAATAACGATGACTGCGGGAAAGAAGGGAATGGTAGTGGCAACAGACAGCGGCAGGGTTGTCGGGATAATCACCGATGGCGACCTGCGCCGCACCATACAGAAACACCAGAGGAACCTCTTCGACCAGAAGGTGGGCGACGTGATGACCCGCCACCCCAAGACCATCAGCGAGGATGCCGGACTGGCACAGGCGGCAGACATCATGCTTCGCAACAGCATACACTCGCTTGTGGTCCTCAACTCCGACAACGTCTTCGTCGGCATAGTCGATTACTTCGCCTGCCTGTAGAACACGCCTGTATTTTCACGAAAAGAAAATGGATATGACCAAGGAATCGCTTTATCAGGAATGCTTCCTCTCAATACAAAGCCTTGTGGAGAAGGAATGCGACATCATCGCCAACATGGCTAATGTGTCGGCAATGCTGAAGGATACATTCCGGTTTTGGTGGGTAGGCTTCTACCGTGTGTGCGGTGAGCAGCTTGTGCTTGGGCCGTTCCAAGGGCCGATAGCGTGTACAAGGATAGGAAAAGGCAGGGGCGTGTGCGGCACGGCATGGGAAAAAGGCGAAACGGTGGTAGTGCCGGATGTGGAGAAGTTTCCCGGACATATCGCGTGCAGCGCGGCGTCAAAAAGCGAGATAGTGGTGCCGGTATGGAAAGACGGGGCTGTTACCGCTGTGCTGGATATAGACAGCGAACACCTGAACACCTTTGACAATACCGACAAGGAGTGGCTTGAGAAAATCTGCAGGACATTGTGTGAAGGATAATCCCAAATAGTTCATTAGAGAAACAAATCATCTTAAACCCAAAAAGTTCATTAGAATTTTGGACTATTTTTGATTTTATATCGAGCAGATT
>JABUUG010000107.1:5218-6795 GCA_021443285.1 Bacteroidaceae bacterium | reverse complement strand
TGTCTATGGTGAGGTCGCGCGACAAAGGGGCGGGGCAGTTCTTCTGGGTGAACTCTGCCGCCTCCTTTACTGCATGCTCCTCCAGTGTCTCCGCACAGGAGAACACCAGCATCAGAGCCATCATCGCCAATATGCTTCGGAAGAAACCTGTCATTTCAGTATTCTCTTGTCGAGCACATGCTTTGCCTTGCCCATAGAGCGCTCTATGCTGTTAGGCTCCACGATGTGTATCTGTGGTTTGATACCGATGACGCTGACGAGTCGCTCGCGCAGCTTCTTCTCCAGACGGAGCAGTTCCTGGATGTCGTCGGAGTAGTGTTCCGGACGCAGCTCGACATCAATGTCGAATGTGTCGATGTTATTGACACGGTCAACGGTGATGAAGTATTGTCCCTGGAACTCAGGCACTTCGAGTATAACGCTCTCCACCTGTGATGGGAACACATTGACACCGCGTATGATGAGCATATCGTCTGAACGGCCGAGAATCTTGCCCATGCGCACTGCTGTACGGCCGCACTTGCACTTCTCGTAGTTCAGGTGTGTGAGGTCGCGTGTACGGTAGCGTATCATCGGCATACCCCACTTGTCGAGAGTAGTGAACACGAGCTCGCCCTCCTGACCTTCCGGAAGCTGCTCGCCTGTTACGGGGTCTATGATTTCCGGGTAGAACATATCCTCCCAGATGTGCGTGCCGTCCTGGCATTCGCACTCACCGCCGACGCCCGGACCTGATATTTCGGTCAGTCCGTAGAGGTCGTAAGCCTTGATGCCGAGCTTCTCCTCAAGCTCCTTGCGCATACCCTCTGTCCATGGCTCCGCACCGAAAGCGCCGAACTTCAGCTTGATATTGTCGCGTGCGCCCATTCGCTCTATCTCTTCCGCGAGGAAGAGGGCGTAAGACGGGGTGCAGCAGAGACCAGTACACTGTATGTCCTGCATGAGCATAATCTGCTTGGCGGTGTTTCCCGAACTGGTTGGCAGCACGCACGCGCCTAATTTTGTTGCACCGTCGTGAGCGCCGAGACCACCCGTGAAGAGTCCGTAGCCGTAGGATACCTGTATGGTGTCTTCCTTTGTAGCGCCGCAGGCAGTGAGGCAGCGGGCCACACCCTCCGACCAGTTGTCAAGGTCGTGCTGTGTATAGCCTGCCACGATCGGCTTGCCCGTAGTGCCGGACGATGCGTGCAGGCGGATAATCTCTGCGCGAGGCACGGCAAAGAGTCCGTCAGGATAGGTGTCGCGCAGGTCTTTCTTGCTGGTGAAAGGCAGCTTTGTTATATCGTCTATCGACTTTATGTCGTCTGGCGTAACACCCACCTCATCCATTCTCTGGCGGTAGAACGGCACGTTGTCGTAGGTGTGCCTTACTATTTTCACGAGCCTTTCGCTCTGTAGTTTTTTCAGGTCTTCGCGAGACATGCACTCGCGCTCTGGATTGTAAATCATGAATGTAAATTGATTAAAGATTGTTGTCTGTCTGTTTTTATGTGGGGGCTTTATCGCCCGTTGGTTTCATATTAGGTGGGTTCTATAAATTAGTTCCCACGGTTTAATCATTAATGGGTTTATTTTGG
>JABUUG010000107.1:0-5151 GCA_021443285.1 Bacteroidaceae bacterium | reverse complement strand
AAACTAATCTGCTCAATAAAAACTCTCAAAATGCCTCAAGCTAATTTATAGAACCCACCATTACTCTGAGCCACCGTTGTTCTTGCTCTGGCAAGCGGCAAGCCGGTTACGGCACTACTGTGCCGAATCAGCCTTATGGTCTTGCGCAAACGCCGCCATACGCTCGTCAAGCACCGAGTAGAGTTCCTCCCTCATGCGCGATGTGCAGCCGCGAATGCCCTGCTGCTCAGAGCCTGTTGTGGAGAGCGATATGGCTGACACGCCGTAGTGGATTAGCTCTTTCATCAGCTCGCCGCCCTTCATGCCGGGATAGCCTAATGTGAAGAAGAAGCCGCCTTCCACAGGTCCCTGTGTCGGGTCGCTTTCATACGGCATGGTGAAACCGTGCTTCTTGAAAATGTCGAGCATACGCTTTGCGCGTGTCTGGTATTCGCGTGTGTCCTCCACGAAGTCTATCTCGCCCTTAACAGCCGCCTCATACATGGCAGCCATGCCGAACTGTGTGGAGTGTGTTACGCCCGACGTTATCATATACATCACGCTGGCAATGAACGTTGTGCCGAAATGTCCCGCATCGTGATAGCGTGAGGCGAGGGCGGGATAATGGCGGTCGAAGAGTTTCGGCGATACACATGCCACTGCGGCACGCTGTCCCGCGTAAGAGAATATCTTCGACGAAGAGAGCATCAGTATATAGTTGTCCGTATAGCGTGCCACTGTCGGCGGGTATGGCGGCTCAAAGGGATGCCCCAACTGTCGGCGGTAGTCCATGCAGAAATACGCCAGGTCTTCAAGAACGATGACATCATACTTGGTGGCAAGACTGCCGATGGTCTGCAACTCATCTTCCTCAAGGCATATCCATGCCGGGTTGTTCGGGTTGGAATAGACGATGGCGGCGATGTCTCCCTTGGCGAGTATTGGCTCTATCTTCGCCTGAAGCTTGTCGCCACGGTGGTCGTGAATGTCAAACTCCTCCCACTGTGCGCCGATAATCCTCAGCTGCGACTTCTGGATTGGGAAGCCAGGGTCTATGAACAGCACCTTGTTCTTCTTCGGGTCGAGCTGGGTGGTGATGACAAACGCGCCGAAGGATGCCGCCACACTGCCCGTAGTAGGCAGACAGCAGGCTGCGGGGATGTCTATATCGAGGAAAGCCTTCACGAATTTCTCCGTGGCATTCTTCAGCTCTGGTATGCCGGCGGCGGCGGGATAGTGCTGCCCCACCCCACGGTCGATGGCGTCTTTCTCCGCCTGTCTGCCTATCATGTTTGCCGGCAGACCGGGAGAGCCCTGATCCATGCGTATGAACGGGATGCCCGTGCGCTGCTCCAGCGTCTGGGCGAGTATGAGGGTTTCGCCGATGGTGGCGTTCTCAATGTTTGTGATGTGAAGCTCCTCCGCAGTCTTTGCGACAAGTTCTTCCGAGAATATCTTCATGGTTGTTATGCTCTGTTTTTCATGCGTTGTCGCGTCCTACTGCCAATGCCTTCACATTAGCCTCCACCACAGCCTCGCCTTTACGGGCGAACACGCGGCGCACTGCGTCCTCAAGTTTCTGGTAGTCAATGCCGAGAGCCTTCTGCGCAGCTCCGAGAAGCACCACGTTGGCGGAGCGTGCCGAACCGCTGTCCTTCGCCAGTTTCTCCACATCCAGACGCACCACACGCGGCAGATTGGCGTATGCCGCATCAAGCTGTTCCTGCTCAGGGTAGTTCTTTATGTTAATGAACGGTGTGGAGGATGTTATTATCCATCCGGTCTCCTTGTTAAGATACGGCAGGTAGCGCAGTGCCTCCATCGGTTCGAGGGAGATTATCACGTCTGCCTTGCCCATCGGTATGAGGTCGCTGTGGATTGTCGTGTCGCTGATGCGCAGGTTACTCTGCACGTCGCCGCCACGCTGGCTCATGCCGTGTACCTCAGCCTGCTTTATCTGCCAGCCCTCGTTCATGGCGGCCTCGCCTATTATTGTTGCTACGGAGAGTATGCCCTGACCGCCTACTCCCGCAAGAATTATGTCCAGTTTCATCTTTATTATTGTTTTTTATTAATGATTATTGATTAATGCGGAGCAGCATTGAGCCACCGTGTTCGGAGCATATGCTCCGAATCACAATAATCATTATCCATTAATCATTAAGCCTGCTTTTTCTTCTCCTTCAGGTGGCGTGCAAGGGTCTGAAGGCACTCACGGCGTGGGATGATGATGCTCACTCCGTTGTAGTCTATCTCCTCGCGGATTACCTGTGTTATCTCGTCCATGTTCTTCGGCAGCGGCACTACCACGCGCACATGTGCCGGGTCTGCGCCGAGTCCGATACAGATAGCCTCATACTTGTTCAGTCCGGCAGAGTCCTGACCGCCGGTCATGGCTGTCGTGAGGTTGTCGGAGATAACCACTGTGATGTTCGCATTCTCGTTTATGGCGTCGAGCAGTCCTGTCATACCGCTGTGTGTGAAGGTGGAGTCGCCTATGATAGCCACTGCGGGGTGCTGTCCGGCATCGGATGCGCCCTTTGCCATCGTGATGCTTGCGCCCATATCCACGCAACTGCTGAGCGTGCAGAACGGCGGCAGGAAGCCAAGTGTGTAGCAGCCTATGTCGCCGAATACGCGGGCGTTGTCATACTCTTTCAGCACAAGGTTGAGTGCCTCATACACGCTGCGGTGGCCGCATCCCTGGCAGAGTGCCGGCGGGCGCGGGGCTACAATCTCCGGAACGGCTGTTGGCGCATACTCCTCAAACTGTACGCCCGTAATCTCTGCAAGGCATCTGCCAATGGCTTTTGCCACAGAGTCTGGTGTCAGTTCGCCTGTTCGTGGCAGATGTCCTGTCATTCTGCCGTAGATAGTCCATTTGTCCTGTGGCAGTATGCCCCTCATCTTTTCCTCGATGAACGGCTGTCCGTCTTCTGCCACGAGTATCTTCTCGCATTTGTCGCAAAGAGCGGAAATGGTCTTCTTGGGCAGCGGATACTGCGAAATCTTCAGTATGCAGACATTCTTTTTTAGTTCAGGCGAGGCGGCGAACAGTTCGCTGACATAGTTGTATGCTATGCCTGAACATATTATGCCGAGTGAGGCGCCGACTTCCTCCATCTTGTTCCAATTCGCTGTTGCGCTCTCTTCCTCGAAATCCTTCTGCTTCTCGCACAGCAGGGCATTCTTCCTGCGCGCATTTCCCGGCAGCAGCACCCAGTCCTTTGCCTCTGATTTGTAGTTCAGTTCATTCTCCTTGCGTGCCTCTTCCGCCACCTCTACCACAGCGCGCGAGTGTGCCATGCGTGTTACGACGCGCATCAGCACAGGGGTCTTCTCCTTCTCGCTCAGGTCGAAGGCATACGCCATCATGTCATACGCCTCCTGCTGTGTTGAGGGTTCGAGCATCGGTATCATGGCAAACGAGCCGAGAAAGCGTGAGTCCTGCTCGTCCTGCGAGGAGTGCATCGAGGGGTCGTCGGCAACAAGCACCACGACACCGCCGTTCACACCCGTCATGCCGGAGTTCACGAACGGGTCCATGCAGACGTTCAGTCCCACATGCTTCATGCACACCATAGCCCTCTTGCCCATATACGACATGCCGAGTGCCGCCTCCATAGCGGTCTTCTCGTTGGTGCTCCAGCGGCTGTGTATGCCGCGTTCACGCGCCAACGGGCTGTTCTGGATATATTCGGTAACCTCCGTTGAAGGGGTACCAGGATAGGCATACACACCGCTCAGTCCGGCATTGATAGCCCCGAGCGCGATTGCCTCATCACCTAACAATAGTTGTTTTTTCGCCATCTTTCAATACTGGGAATTTCTCCCTGAATCTGTTTAGTTCTTCTATATCTATTTCTGCTGTAATTGCTTCAGTCTTACTGTCCTCAGCCGCTGCCACAGTCTTTCCGTAAGGGTCTATGAGGCAGGTGCCGCCGTTGTAGTGGCATGCGGGGTCGTCGCCCACCCTGTTCACTGCCGCCACATAGCACTGGTTCTCAATAGCTCTGGCACGCAGGAGTGTGTCCCATGCGCCGCGTCTCGTCTCCGGCCAGCTCGCCACATATATCTGCACATCGTAAGGAGTATCGCCGTCGTTGCGCGACCAAATGGGGAAACGCAGGTCGTAGCATATACATATATTGTATATAAGGCCGCGCCACTCCACGCGCAGGGGTTTGTCGCCGGCAGTGAAGCGCAGGTGCTCGCCGCCGTAGGTGAACAGGTGCTTCTTGTCATATACAGACACACCGCCGCCGGGCTTCACGAAGTAGAACCTGTTATAGTATTTCCCTCCGTCCTCCACCGCAACACTTCCGCATACGGCGGCATCGAGCCTGTCTGCCATCTGCTTCATCCATGCAAGGGTGTCGCTGTCGGCAGTCTCGGCTATTCCTTCGGGCTGTGTGGCGAAGCCTGTTGAGAACATCTCCGGCAGCACATAGACATCGCTCTTCTCTGCGCTGAGCATCATCTCCTCCGCTTTCTGGCGATTTGCCTTAGGGTCGGCCCACACTATGTCTGTCTGGAACAAAGAAAGCTTTTTCATTTACTATCGGACAATTTACTATTTAGCTATTTCTTTCTATTTGGCTATTCTGCCATTTAGCTATTTATCAGTTTGTTTACCGTTCTATTGAGGCACTGTGTTCGGCACTACTGTGCCGAATGAACTGCGGCAGCCCCCTACTCCTCCCCATTCGCAATCTTGCAGTTCTTCCTGTATGCCTGCCCTGTGAATACGGCTATGAGCCTCCCGTCCTGATTGGTTATAGTCACCTCGCAGAATGGAATCTTCGGGTGGTTCAGCCTCTCCTCTGCCACAGCTGTCAGCACATCGCCCTCCTTTGCTGACGAGAAGATGTTGATGGTGCTGTTTATGGAGAAGGTCAGCTGTCCGTGGCTGTTCACTGCGGCTGCGAATGCGAGGTCTGCCAAGGTGAACATCGCCCCTCCCTGACACACGCCGCCGGCATTCAGATGCTGCCTGCCTACGGTCATCGTCGCCTTCGCATAGCCGTCCTTTATCTCTGTCAGGCGGCAGCCGGCATCAGCGGCGAAGCGGTCGTTGGTAAAAAATTCTATCAAGTCCATCTTTACTTATAATCAATATCTATTAATTATGAAGTTAAAGGAGTTAAAGGAGTTAAAGGAGTTAAAGGAGTT
>JABUUG010000106.1:1556-6728 GCA_021443285.1 Bacteroidaceae bacterium | reverse complement strand
AACTCCACATTAACTCCACAATAACTACACTTCACTCCCATTTATAGAACCCACCTTAACCAATAACCGATAACTTAACCAATCTGCAAGGTGCTTGCTCTTTTCAACAAATATCTTGAGGAATCGAAGATACAGAAGGCTCCACAGGGGCTTTACGAACCGATAAACTATGTCTTGTCCATGGGGGGCAAGCGTATCAGGCCCGTGCTGATGCTCATGGCATACAGCATGTACAGAAACGACGCGGAAACCATACTGCCCGCAGCACTCGCCATTGAGACATACCACAACTTCACGCTGCTGCACGATGACGTGATGGACAACGCCGACACAAGGCGCGGTATGCCCACTGTCCACAAGAAATGGAACGAGAACACGGCGATACTCTCCGGCGACACCATGCTCCTGCTCGCATTCCAGCGCATGATGCAGGTGGAGAACAAACGCTTGAAGGAAGCCCTCGACCTCTTTGTCAATACAATGCTTGAGATAGACGAGGGACAGCAGTATGATATTGACTTTGAGACACGCGAAGATGTTACTGAGGATGAGTACATAGAGATGATTCGCCTTAAAACCTCCGTGCTGCTCGCCTGCGCACTGAAGATTGGCGCGATACTCGCCGACGCCCCACAAGAGGACTGCGACAAGCTGTATGACTTCGGCGTGAACATGGGACTCGCCTTCCAACTGCAAGACGACTACCTTGATGTCTATGGCGATTTCAAGACCTTTGGCAAGGCAATAGGCGGCGACATCCTCTGCGACAAGAAGACCTTCATGCGCATAAACGCCGCACTGAGGGCAAAGGATTTCGACTTCAACAGGCAGTATGCCTCGCCGGAAGAGAAGATTGCCGACGTGACAAGACTGTACAGCGAGTGCGGCATAGACAAGTTGGCACTGGAGAAGATAGAGTACTACTACGACCTTGCCCGCAAGTCGCTCGACTGCATAAACCTTCCGCAGACGGCGAAACAGCCGCTCTACGACTACCTGAACGGTATGCTGAAAAGGGACAAATAAGGTTGTTTTACAAATTGGAAGTCAGAAGCGATGAAATACGACGAAGCACTGAAGGAACTACAGGCTATTGTAGGCGAACTTGAACGCAATCCTACCGACATAGAAACCCTGTGCGGCAAACTGAAAAGAGCGCAGGAGCTGATAGCACTCTGCAAGGACAAACTCTCCAAGACGGAAGAGGAGCTGACGCAGATGCTGGACAAGGAACAGCAAGACGATAACAACAAATAGAACAATAAACAAAAAAACATACGAAAACATGAAAACAATCGACTGGGCAAACATCGGTTTCGGCTATATGCCGACCAACTATAACGTGCGTTGCTACTACCGCGACGGAAAGTGGGGAGAGATAGAGGTATCCTCATCAGAGAACATTGAACTGCACATGGCAGCCACCTGCCTGCACTACGGACAGGAAGCGTTTGAAGGCCTGAAGGCATACCGCTGCCCCGACGGAAAGGTGCGCCTGTTCCGTCCCGATGAGAATGCTGCAAGACTGCAGTCAACCTGCCGCGGTATATGTATGCCGGAAATGCCGACAGAGAAGTTCATAGAGATGGCAGAGAAGGTGATAAAGCTGAACCAGGAGTTCATCCCCCCCTATGAGACCGGAGCAACCCTGTATCTGCGCCCACTGCTCATAGGCACTTCCGCACAGGTAGGTGTGCACCCCGCCTCAGAGTATCTGTTCATGATATTCGTAACACCTGTAGGCCCATACTTCAAGGGCGGCTTCTCGTCAAACCCATTCGTCATACTCCGCGACCACGACCGTGCAGCACCGCTTGGCACAGGTACATACAAGGTGGGCGGCAACTATGCGGCATCGCTCGTACCGAACAAAAAGGCACATGACTTAGGCTATGCCGGCGAGTTCTATCTCGACGCAAAAGAGAAGAAATACATCGACGAGTGCGGCGCAGCAAACTTCTTCGGAATAAAGAACAACACTTACGTTACGCCGAAATCTACGTCAATCCTACCATCAATAACCAACAAGTCGCTCATGCAGATAGCTGAGGATTTGGGCTTAACCGTAGAACGCCGTGCAATCCCTGTAGAGGAGCTCAGCACATTCGAAGAGGCTGGAGCATGCGGTACAGCAGCGGTTATCTCACCGATAGAGAAGATTGATGACCTCGACGAGAACAAGACATATACCTTCACGAAGGACGGCAAGCCAGGTCCGGTATCGGAAATGCTCTACAACAAGCTGAAGAACATCCAGTACGGCATTGAGCCTGACACACACGGCTGGACAAGAGTGGTGATAGAGTAATTAAGGCAGAGGGAGGCACAGAGGTGCGTCCTATAAATGGGAGTTAAGGAAGTTACCACTCCTTTAACTCCAAAATTAACAATATAGAAGGTGTAGAGTCATGGCAAAAGGGAAATTAGCGAAATTCGCTGATATGGCATCTTACGAGAACGTGTTTGAATACCCGTACTCCGTGATGCAGAATGTGCCGTTTGCCATGAAAGGCCATTGGCACGAGCAGTATTTCAAGAACAGCAACCCCATAGTGCTGGAATTGGGATGCGGCAAAGGCGAATACACCGTAGGGCTGGCAAGGAAATACACCGACAGGAACTTCATAGGTGTGGACATCAAGGGCGCGAGGATGTGGACCGGTGCCACACAAGCCGTTGAGGAGAAACTGGAGAATGTGGCGTTCCTGCGCACAAACATCGAGCTGATAGACAGATTCTTCACGCCGGGGGAGGTGAGCGAGATATGGATTACCTTCGCCGACCCGCAGATGAAGAAGGTGACGAAACGCCTGACCAGCACGATGTTCCTTGAGAGATACCGGAAGATTCTTAAGGAAAACGGACTGGTACACCTGAAGACCGACTCCAACTTCCTCTTCACCTACACCGAGTATATGGCTGAACACAACGGCCTGAATGTGCTGTTCAAGACGAGGAACCTGTACAACAGCCCGGAGGCAACGGCTGACAATGACTTCGCAACACTCGCCGCATCTATACAGACGTACTACGAGTCGCAATGGATAGACCGAGGAATAGACATCAAATACATGGTGTTCGAGCTGCCGCAGGAAGGCGCGCTGACAGAGAGCGAAAAGGAAATACCGCTCGACGAATACCGCTCGTACCACCGCGACAAGAGATCGACAAAGGACACGTCGAAATAGTCCGCACCAGCAGTCGGCACAGACTGCACATTAATATATAGGAAGAAAAACATAACATAAGATAAAAATGGAACTTTCTTGGTTGACAAATCTCTTTACAGCTACGGACTCCATTGCCCACATCGTGCTGCTCTACGCCTTGGTGATAGCTGTGGGTGTGTATCTCGGTAAGATAAAGTTCGCCGGGATTTCGCTTGGAGTTACGTTTGTGTTGTTCGCCGGCATCGTGGCAGGCCATTTCGGACTGACTGCGCCCGCAGCGACGCTGACCTTCGCGCAGGATTTCGGACTGATTCTGTTCGTGTTCATGATTGGTTTGCAGGTGGGGCCGGGCTTTTTCGAGAGCTTCAAGAAGGGTGGAGTTGAGCTTAACGTGCTCGCCGCAAGCGCCATTCTGCTTAACATTGCAGTCATGTTCGCCTGCTACTACCTGTTCTTCGACACATCAGACCGTAACAATCTGCCGATGCTCGTAGGCACGCTCTACGGTGCCGTTACCAACACGCCGGGTCTTGGTGCTGCCAACGAGGCACTCGGGTCAATCTTCACAGACGGAACAGCTCCACAGATAGCCAACGGCTATGCTTGCGCCTATCCGCTCGGCGTTGTGGGCATTATCATGGCGACGATAGCCATCCGCTATATCACGCGTGTAACACTGAGCGATGAGGAGAAGAAACTGGAGCTTGAGGAGTCATCGAACGACCAGAAGCCTACGTTCATCAATGTGGAGGTGCAGAACACCTATATGGAAGGCAAGACAATACAGCAGGTAAGAGACTTCCTCAACCGCGACTTTGTCTGCTCAAGAATAATGCACGATGGAAAGGTCTCAACCGCAAAAGGACTGTCGGAAGTGCATATCGGCGATGTTCTGTACATCGTAAGCTCGGAGATCGACTCTGAGGCTATCGTGGCATTCCTCGGCCCCGAAGTGGAAGTCGATTGGAACATCGGTGAAGACACACCTATGGTATCGCAGCGTGTGCTCGTAACCAACCCAAAGATGAACGGCAAGACACTGGGCGCACTGCACCTGTCGAGACTCTACGGTGTGAACGTAACCCGCGTTACACGTCAGGGTATGGACATCTTCGCCAACCCCTCGCTCGCGATACAGGTGGGCGACAAGGTGATGGTGGTCGGCAAGGAGGACTCTGTGGAGCGTGTAAAGACCATGATGGGCAACTCCGTAAAGCGTCTCGAGGCTCCGAACATCGCCACCATATTCGTGGGTATCATCGTGGGTATCATCTTCGGAAGCATTCCAATCGCCATACCGTCAATGCCTGTACCACTGAAATTGGGTATCGCCGGCGGTCCGCTGATTATAGCTATCCTTATCGGCAGATACGGCTATAGGGTGAAGCTCGTAACCTATACCACCACATCCGCCAACTTCATGCTGCGGGAAATCGGACTTGTCTTGTTCCTCGCGTCGGTGGGAATAAAGGCAGGCGCGACATTCGTTGATACTGTAGTGGCTGGCGACGGTCTGCTATATGTAGGCTGCGGCGTGCTGATAACGGTTATCCCGATACTTATTGTGGGCACAATAGCCCGAATGAAATTCAACTTCAACTACTTCACCATCATGGGTATGCTCGCCGGTACATACACCGACCCGCCAGCCCTCGCCTACGCCAACAGCGTTTGCTCGAAGGAAGCTCCCGCAGTAGGCTACTCAACTGTCTATCCGCTGTCAATGTTCCTGAGGATTCTGACTGCGCAGTTGGTGGTGCTATTCGCTTGCGGATAGAAGTCCCTGTGGCACATTAAAATGTAAGGGGAGTTAATGTGAAGTTAAAGAGGAGTTAAAGGGACATTAGTTTTTGCGCAGAAGTCATTTGTCACTTCTCTTCGCTTTAACTCCACAATAACTCCACTTCCACTAAACTTAAAGAAAAATAACTAACAACAAAATAACACTTCATGAAACATTTTCTTATGCAATGAAGGAAGAAATAGAAAATAAATATATGGT
>JABUUG010000106.1:0-1238 GCA_021443285.1 Bacteroidaceae bacterium | reverse complement strand
ATTGCTCTGTTCGATGGTAATGGTGTTGACCTGATAGACTCGGTTACGGTGCCTGTTCTCCAGCCAAACTACGGCTACGCCCGCACACTGGACAAGAAGACCAAGGAGGTGGCATGGAACCTGAAGCAGCCGGAGTTCGTAACGCCTGGTACGGCAAACATCTCATCACCAAGTGAGAGCAAGATTGCCAAACTGAAGAGAGATGACCCATACGGAGTCGGTATCACCGTGCTCGCCATGGGAGTAGTGTTCTTCTGTCTTGCCCTGCTCTATGTCGCCTTCTACCTGCTCGGCAAGTTCATGACCCGCAGCAAGTACATCAAGAAGGTTGTTGATATGGACAGCCCCGAGAACAGAAAGCTTGTGCTTAACATCAGCAAGGAAGAGGAGCAGGCTGGCGGCAGCGGTATGCTTACGCCTGACGCAATAGCTTCTATGGTTGAGGCAAAGCCTGAGATGACCGATGAGATAGCCGCAGTCATTGCACAGGCAATAAAGGACTATCAGGACGATGTACACGTGGAAGAGTCGGGCGTCATAACACTCATCCCGAAGACAACACCTTGGTCAAGAAGATAACAGCCCCCCAATCATTAATAATCAATAATCAAAATGACAGCGGTTGCACCGCATCAATCATTAATCATTAATCAATAATCAACAATTTAATATTCCCATGGCAAAATATATAATCAACGGCAACGAATACAATGTCGAAATAACAGATGTTAAGGGAAACCTTGCAAAGATAAAGGTGAACGGCACAGCATACGAGGTTGAAACAGAAGAGAAACTGCACGCTATGCCAACACAGGCAGTGACAAAGGCAAAGCCGCAAGTGGCTCAGGTGAAGGCTCAGCCAGCAGCCGCACCAGTAGTGGCAGTGGCTCCGGTAGTGGAGGCAAAGCCGGCAGCCGCAGCATCAGCATCTGCAGGAGGCGCAGGCACAAAGGTAACCGCACCATTGCCAGGCACGATTACAGATGTACACTGCACTGTAGGACAGGAAGTGAAGTCGGGCGAGACAGTCATCGTGCTTGAGGCTATGAAGATGCAGAACAACATTGAGGCAGAGTGCGACGGAACAATCAGGGAGATACTCGTGTCGAAGGGCGACTCTGTAATGGAGGGCGCAACACTTGTTGTAATCGGATAAGATTAATGGACTAATTATTAATTGCAATATCTATTAATTATGAAGTTAAAGGAGTTAAGGAAGTTAAAGGAGTTAAAGACAT
>JABUUG010000105.1 GCA_021443285.1 Bacteroidaceae bacterium | reverse complement strand
GTTCGACCCGTCGTATCCGGCATTCATATATAATACGGTGATGAGTGGGCGAGCAGGTTTGAAGATGGAGGACGGACGATGGAGTAATCTCGTCTACCTGCCATGTAATGCGGAAAACAATTTTGTGCCGTCGATTCCTAAGGAACGTTTGGATGTCGTCTATTTGAGTTTGCCAAACAATCCTACAGGCAATGACATTGACAGCAATGAGATAGAGAAGGTAATCAACGGTTTCGACGGACTTGTCGTCATAGACGAAGCCTATTCCGACTTCTCGACGGCAAAATCTTTCCGACACGAACTGGAAAAATACCCTAACATCATCGTACTAAACACCATGAGCAAGGCATACGGAGCCGCGGCTATAAGACTCGGCATGGCTTTTGCACATCCAGACATAATAAACATCTTCAACAAGGTAAAATACCCATACAACATTAACCTTCTCACTCAACAAAAAGCCCTGGAACTGCTTACCGACAGTTTCCAATTGTCAGAATGGGTAAAAACAATACTACACGAGCGCGCAAAAATAATAGAAGCACTGAAGATACTACCAATCTGCGTGCATCTCTACCCTACAAGCGCCAATTTTGTTCTAATGAAGGTTACTGATGCACAAGGCATTTATGACTATCTCGTTGATAACGGAATCATCGTCAGAAACAGAAACAAGGTCGCCCTCTGTGCCAATTGCCTGAGAATAACAATCGGCTCAAAGTCAGAAAACGAAGAGTTGCTAAAAGCACTCAGGAACTATAAATAACCCCTAAACTCCCCATGCAAAATACACGCATACTAATAATCTCGCTCTTGTTTATAGCCGCATACACTACAGCCATTGCCCAGCCATCAGCAGTAAAAAATGTGCAGAAAGCAGTGCTCTCATTTGTTACATACGACAGCGAAGGGAAAGAACTGGCTTCGGGAAACGGAGTTTTCATTAGCACCGATGGCGAAGCTGTGGCAACATGCAAACCGTTTATAGGTGCATATAAAGCAGTCGTTACAGATCATTCCGGCAAGCAGATGGAAGTTTCCCGAATATGCGGTGCAAACGAGGTTCACAATGTAATACATTTCAAGGTGGATGCCAAAACACCTGCTGCCACATTGCTTAACACCACAACTCCACAGCAGGGAGCAAAAGTTTACTGCGTAGGTCCAGAAAGCATTGGAAAGACAAGCAACGGAGCAATAAAGAAGACCGAAACCTTCATGGACAAGTATGCCTACTACATCATGAAAATCGATGAACAGGCAGACCTTGAAGGCTGCCCCATAATAAACGAACAGGGACAAGTGCTCGGACTACTACAAACCTCCAACTCCACTGCCGATGCCTACGCCACCGATGTCCGTTATGCCCAGAGCCTAATGCCACAGGCACTCTCAGCCACCAACACCGCCCTCCTGCAGATACACATACCTATGCAGCTGCCCTCCGACCAGCAGAATGCACAGATTATCATGATGATGCTGTCAAGCAGCAAGGGTGGCAAGTATGAAGCCGCCGCAAACGACTTTATGAAAGCCTTCCCCGATGCCGTTGATGGCTACTCCATATCCGCGACAATAGCCGCAGCCAACAAGGATTTCAACAAGGCTGACAACATAATGCAACAAGCATTGAAGCGCACATCTGACAAGGCTCTTGCCAACTATGAATACAGCAAGCTCGTTTATAACATCTCCCTCGCTCTACAGGAAAACAGTTACGCTCCTTGGACTTTTGACAAGGCTATGGAACTTATAAAAAATGCCGAGCGTCTAAGTCCAGCCTCCATCTACAAGAACCACGAAGCAAATATACTGTTCAGCCAGAAAAAATACATCGAAGCCTACAGTACATTTCAGTCGCTCCTTGAAAACAAAGACATCAACAAGGCCGAAATCTATTATAGCTCAGCACGTTGCAAACAGGCATTACAGGCACCAAAAGAAGAAATCCTCGCACTCCTCGACAGTGCCATTAGTCATGTCGATACACTCTCCGTAACCTCTTCCGCACCATATTTCCTCATGCGAGGTCAGTACTACGATGAGATGCAGAAATACAAAGAGGCAGTAATCGACTACACACGCTACCTGATTATCATGCAATATAAAGTAAACGATAATTTCTATTACCTCAGATTCCTTGCTGCCAATAAGTGCAGAATGTATCCCCAAGCCCTTTCCGACATAACAAGCTGCATTGCCATAAATCCCAAAGAGCCCCTCTATCCCGCAGAGAAGGCACAACTCGAATTGAAGCTCGGCAAATTCAAAGAGGCAGAAGCATCCGCTAACTACTGCATACAAATCAATCCGGAAGGCTATACAGGCTATACCCTACTCGCACTCATTCAGGCAAAAAGCGGCAACAAGACCGAGGCGCATAAAACCATGCAAAAAGCAAAAGAACTTGGAGAACCAAACGCCGATACATATACAGAAAAATACTTGAAATAGTGAATAATTTCAATTAAGAGTGAATAGTGAATAGTTTGCTACAGCGGTGTTTGAATATAAGTGGGTTCTATAAACAGTCTGTGCGGCAGCAAACTATTCGCTATTCATATTCTTGCTCTAGCAAGCGGCAAAGCCAATTACGTTATTAACTATTATGAACCACGCACTCCTACTCTCAGGTGGTGTTGATTCTGCTGTCGCTGCATACCAGCTACACAAGCAGGGAATCGCACCGGATTGTTTCTACATTAAAATAGCACCACAGGACAGCACAGAATGGGACTGCTCCATTCAGGAAGACCTTGAGATGGCAAGCGCCGTAGCAAGAAAATACCATTTCCCCCTTAACGTTGTTGATTGTCAACAAGAGTATTTTGAAAAAGTGACCAAATACACAATTGACAAGGTAAAAAACGGTCTGACTCCCAACCCGGATGTCATGTGCAACAGACT
This sequence comes from Bacteroidaceae bacterium, assembly GCA_021443285.1. Classification (GTDB taxonomy): domain Bacteria; phylum Bacteroidota; class Bacteroidia; order Bacteroidales; family Bacteroidaceae; genus Prevotella. The sequence goes on along the minus strand of JABUUG010000105.1, from coordinate 2,275 downwards.
CATAAAGTTCGGCGCGTTTCACGACAAGGTTGGCAAGAACTACGACTACATTGCTACAGGACACTATGCCCAGACCGAAATAATCAATGGGCAAAAGTGGCTCACCACAAGTCCTGACCCAGTAAAAGACCAGACCGACTTTCTCGCACAAATCTATAATTGGCAGTTACAAAAAGCTATCTTCCCTATCGGACACTACACCAAAGAACAAGTAAGGGAAATTGCCCAACAAGAGCACCTCATAAATGCAAAGCGTAAAGACTCACAAGGCATCTGCTTCCTCGGCAAAATAAACTACAACGACTACATACGACGATACCTCGGTGAACACCCCGGCGATGTGGTTGAATATGAGACCGGCAGGCTAATTGGTAAGCACAAAGGGCTATGGTTTCACACCATTGGACAGCGCCACGGGCTCGGATTCGGCGGAGGTCCATGGTTTGTCGTAAAAAAAAATATTCTCACTAATACCCTCTTCGTATCCAAAGGCTATAATCCGGAGAACGCATACACGAAGGACTTTCTCATAAAAGACCTACACACGCTGACTGTATCGCCCTTTACGGCAACTAACAGCCCGACGAACAACTTGGTCGAAGCCCCCTACACAGTTCCTGTAACATTCAAAATAAGACATACTTCAGAATACCATAAGGCAATGCTTTCCGACCGCAAAGATGGCACATACCTCGTTCAGTCAGAAAAGAAGATTCACGGAGTGGCCCCAGGACAGTTTTGCGTACTATATGACGAACATCACCATAAATGCTACGGATCAGGAGAAATCACTCTGTAAATTGGGGAGTGGTAACTGAGGGGGAGTTAAAAACATTACCCCACATAGTATTTATCTTTTTAGAGATTTCAGGGAATAAGGAATTTGCCTTTAACTCCCAACCTCAGTTACTACTCCTTTAACTCCACCCAATAGCTCTTTTAACTCCCTAAATTCCAAATTGCAGAAAACATGAACTATGCCATCATTGCAGCCGGAGAGGGGTCAAGACTCCGAAACGAAGGTATAGCCACACCCAAGCCACTCATTCCCATAAACGGCGAGCCCCTCATAGACAGACTAATCAGAATTTTCTGTGACAATTCCGCCGAAAGCATTAGTATAATATGTAATGAACAAATGACAGATGTTGCCGAGCATATACGGCAACTTCAGAAAAACTATCCACTACGACTTCTCGTCAAAAGCACGAAGTCATCAATGCACAGCCTTTATGAACTTACCCTGAGATTCCCAGATATCGGTAAAGGTAAGACAATCGTTACCACCGTTGACACTTTTTTCAGTGAAATTGAGTTTTCGAGGTATGCAAAGAATTTTTCGCGACCCACTTTCACGGATGTGTACATGGGTCTAACCCCATACATTGACGACGAGAAGCCGCTTTATGCAAAAACATACGGCAGAACCATTGTCGGATATTATGACAGTCCCAACGGATGCACAATGGTGTCAGCTGGAATTTACGGATTGTCACCCAAGTGCATCCCCATACTTCACAACTGTGTAATGAAAGGTGAGAAAAGAATGAGGAATTTCCAACGCGCACTGATTTCAAAGGGCATCAGAATCAAGCCTTTCATCTTCTCAACAGTATTCGACATTGACCACATTTGCGATATTGAAAAAGCAAAATCATGGAAATAGAAGGGAGATTACATCCTTTATATAACTGACATAAGTCATCCGTTTTCTGCGCTCACCCACATTACACTCCAAACAATTGTTAAAATAAGCCAAAAAAGGTTTAATTTTGCGCCCGATATATGCCGTATCCCTCAACAAACACAAAATGGGAAAATTATTCAAAGTTTTTTTTAACACTCTTCTTGTTGTCGCCATTCTTGCGACAATATGGATTATAGTCGTATATATCCCAACAGTTACAGCATCAGGAGATGTGGTGCCAGTTATGGAGATGAGTGGCTTCGACGTCGCTGCCTATTATTTCTATCTTTTCCAAAACTATTTCGCAGACTATTCATGGCAGGTAAAGACCAGTTATTTCATTGTTTTCGCAGCGATAGTTACAATGATTATTCTCTTCTTCCTCTTTACCAAAGATGTGCTTGCGCGCAAGGCTGAGGAAAAAAGGCAGAATAAAATCGAGGACAAATATATGGACGCTTTCCGTGAAATCCTTGGAAACGACATACTTTCAAATGAGGAAATGATTCGTATCCTTGATGCCAACGAGATTGAACTGAGAAAGAATAATCCAAGCCTATTCGTGAAACTTCTCGCAAAAGGCTCTCT
>JABUUG010000104.1 GCA_021443285.1 Bacteroidaceae bacterium | reverse complement strand
GATACGGATTGAAATTGGTACTAAATAGGTAATGTCTTTAACTCCTTTGACTCCTTTGACTTCTTTAACTTCCCCAAATATCTCCTTTAACTCCTAAAAAACACTTACTTTGCGATCAGCTTCTTGCCGTTCTTTATGACGATGCCCTTGTAGCTCTCGTCCACACGCTGGCCGGCGATGTTGAACGTGGCGGTCGGCACGGTATCATACTCCGTCCGGGCATTGCTTATTCCAGATGGTTCGTCCCATACCACTTCCACCTTCGACACGTCGCCCGTCTTCGTCTTCGGCAGATATGAATGACCCGCTTCGATGGTTTTCCCCTCATAGTTGTAGAAGGCAACCTCCTGGTTTACACATCCTAAAACGAGTATGGAGTTGGCGGCGACAGTTTTGTCCGAAGTGGCGGCGACGAGGTCGTTGTCTGTAATAGCGGGCGCGCTGTCAATCCTCCTCACGGCATATTTCACATGCGGTTCCCCCTTCAGCACCAGCCCCGTATTTGCCGGCACCTGTGTATGCGCAGTCATCTGCAGCACCTGCAAGTCGCCATCCTTCTTCAGGGTGCCGGTATATGCAGTGAGGCCTTCACACTCGGAGAAGTCGAGCGCCACATCCTTCGCGTATGAGGCATAGCCGAAGCCCGATGGCTGGGCGATGTAGAATCTCGCATCTTTTGTGTCCCTTATATCAAAATAAGCATAGGTGCTCTGACTGATGTCATCAAACAGATATAGATATGGGTTACTACCAATGAAGAAGTCTGCCCAATCGGATTGCCGGAAGGAAGACAGATTGCATGATGCAGTAACCGTTGCGCCGGCAGGAATAACATCCACATTGAACACAACGGGTACACTCATGTAGTATCCCGAAATAAGCGTGTCCGTATAGCAGACAACCACTCCCACCGGTCTCGCCGGCTGCTCAAAATCGTTCTTGTTCGTTATGTCAACCTCGAAACGGGGCGATGCGCCACCGACAAAGCGGGGGTTTGACACAGTGTTCACATATTCTTCCGTTGGCGGACTGGCCACCGTTACATCCTTGCTGCAATATATAACGTTGATGTCGTTGTAGTCCCTGACCTGCAGTTTGTAAGTGCCTTTTCCGTAAATGGGCCTGAACTCTAACTGTACAGTCTTTGTCTCTCCTACAGGTACACTGATAGCGCTCTGGGAAACCACCTTCGTATCTTCATACGGCCCCATGGAATTGGGTGCATAGAAGTAAAGTTTAAGCTTTTTCTCCAGGACATCAGGGCCGTTGTTCGTGAATGATGCGGAAATCTTGTTGAGCGAATTGGCATACAACGTACATGTCGGATCATCGATAGACGCTGTGAAATCCTCTATCGGGTGCATCGTGACAAAAGTGACCCCTCCACCCGATACGGAGATTTCTGCACAAATCTCCTCGTTGTCGCTGCATCTGTACCACGTTTCAGTGCCGGACACTCTGCTGACAGGCACTATCCTATATACCCCATCGGGCAAACTGCTGAATTTCGACAATGAAACCTCGGGTCTGACATAATAAGTGTAATTAAGCGGGTAGCCGGACAGCGCCGTATAGCAGTGTTTAATCTCATCTCCATCCATATAGGCAAGTCCCAGATCAAACTTGTAGTCCTTGCCCGTTACGTTGTAATAAGCGACAACCAGTTTCGATGTGTCTTCATTATAAGTGAACTCATAAAGGATTGCCTTCAGGATTTCCGGAGACGCCTCTGTGGTCTTTATGTTTACCACAGCGTTCTGCTTGAGGACATATCCGTCTGACGTTGAGCTTGCACCGATGCCGCCTTCATCAGGATTCAGGGCAGACAACAGGAAATAGCCGTCCTGATAGCCGCCCCATCCCCAGTTGATGTGATAATAGCCGTAGCCGTCATAGCCGTCGCACACAAATTCATGACCGCCACCCGACGACTGGCCATTATATATCACAGGGCGGTTGTTGGCCAATTCGGTGTATATAAGTTCGTCCCATCCCTTTGAAGAATACTGCGAACGATCCACAAAATTCGCGGACTTGTATCCGAAGATGCTCTTCAATGCGGTTGGGACATAAGCCTCATAGGTTGACGAAGAAGCAGTGCCATAACTCATCTTTACACTCTGGCCGCAGTAGCGCATCAAATACGCGATGTTGTCGTCGATGTCATCCGGAGAGTATGTCTCCTTCAGGCTGCCCCATGCAAAATCTGATAATCCGGGAAGAGCCTCCACTGAAATCGGTTGTGGAGAAAGAGTGGTGGTATAGGCTGCAATGGCAGGAAAGCTGGCGGGGTATTGGAAATAGTTCATCACCTGCGCCATTGCAGTCGCTATACAGCCCGTATAGCAGTTTGTCGCACCTACTTTCGGACACTTGGCATTATAGGGACTGTCCTGATTCCACTGCGTCTTGATGAGCGGGGACACTGCGTCGTGGAATGGAACAGAACTTGTCAGTGGCTCATAGGTGTCTTCCTGACTGCCGCCCTCGATGTAGCGTGGATTGTATCCCAAAGCCCGCTCGTCGGCGTTCAGCGCGCTTATCTGGTCGGCATAGCTCTGCAGCCATGCGCGCATATTTTCGGGCATCGTCGCCTCGTCGAAGTCGCCGCTCAGCGTGTAGCCGAGCACGGCATCCGTGCGGTCGTCGCCCGAGACAACGACAAAGCCTCCGTTGTCTCCCACATTAAATATATAGTAGGCTGAGATATCCTCTGCTGACGCTTCTCCCTTCATCGGGGCGCGCATCTTCTCCTTCAAGGCGGGAGCCTTCACACCGCGCTTGCCCAGGAACTGCTGTGCTGCCTTCATGGCATCCTGTCGCGAGACAGGCCCTGCCACCATCTGTACTGCCAACAGCAGGAGGAACAAAGTAGATAGGTTTCTTTTCATAATGTCATTATTTTGCGATTAGTTTCTTGCCGTTCTTTATGACGATGCCCTTGTATCTCTCATCCACACGCTGGCCGGCGATGTTGAACGTGGCGGTCGGCACGGTATCATATTCCGTCTGGACACTGTTTATTCCCGAAGGGGCGTCCCACACCATCTCCACCTTAGACACGTCGCCCGTCTTTGACTTCAGCAGACAGGAATGACCGGCAGCGATTGAAGTGGCAGTATAGTTGTAGAAGCCCACCTCCCGGTCAATACATCCCAAAACGAGTATGGAGTTGGCGGCGACAGGTTCGTCCGAAGTTACAGCCACGAGGTCGTTGTCCGGGATTGCAGGCGCACTGTCAATCATCCTCACTGCATACCTTACATACGGTTTCCCCTTCAATACCAGTCCTGTATTTGCCGGCACCTGCGTCTGCTCCTTCATCTGCAGCACCTGCTTTCCGCCATCCTCCTTCAGCGTGCCTGTATATGCCGTAAGGTCTTCACACTCAGAGAAGTCGAGTGCCACATCCTTCGCGAATGAGGTATAGCCGAAGCCCGATGGCTGGGCGGTGTAGAACGTTGCTTCCGGGGTGCCGCTTATGTCATGGTTGTCCCAGGTTTTCAGACCTTCATTATACAATGACAGATTACTATTGCCGCCATATTCGGAAGAGATGGAAAACTTCGTCCAACTGTATTTGAACTTCTCCGACACATCGCAAGATGCAGTTATTGTTTTGCCGGCAGGGATTCTGTCAACGTAGAACTTTATGGAGTCAGTGTACATAGCCGAACCGTCATCCTTATAATCGTAATATAATCCTATCTTAGCATTCCTTACCGGGTGGTCAAAACTGTCCTCATTCTTTATCTCAAACTCTAAACGGGGCGATGCGCCACCGACAAAGCGGGGATTTGACACAGAAGTCTTGTATTCTCCCGAAGGCAGTGAAACCACAGTGACTTCCTCGTTCAGGAACAGAGTATTGTAATCGAGGAAGTCTCTGACCTGCAAAGTATAGTTGCCCGTTCCCTTATCAGGTTTGAACACAAACTGCACTGTTTCCGTTTTTCCCGCAGCCACACTTATGTCTGCATACGACTGTTTTACATAGACATTTGCATCTGGAGCAATGTAGCAAAGCCTCAAATGCTTTTCTAACGTATCACAGCTATTGTTGGTGAACGTTACAGATATTTTGTTTTCTGTATTAACGAACATGGTGCGCTCTGTGTTGTCAAGGGACGCTGTGTAATCCTCTATCGGGTGCATCTCAACGGAATTCACATGTCCGTCATTCACTGATACCACCGCATAATACTCATCATTATCATAACAGTTCTGCCATTCTTCTGCATTGCTTAGCTTACTGATTGGCACAACCTTATATGTTCCCGTGGGCAGACCGCTAAAATGCGTCAAAGGAACATTAAGAGGTTGGGTATAGGAGTCATCTTTTACAAATGGGTCATTTGTCTTCAGTGCTTTCCCTATAAGTTCTATCTTACCATTATCCTTAATGCAACCGATACCAAAATCAAAAGTATAGGTGAATCCCGTTTTGTTTATATAATTCACCAAAAACTTTTCGTTGACATCATCATACCGGAAATGGTGTACTCCAAGCTTTATCACTCCACGCGTTTCCTCTGTCGGCATTATGTTTACCACTGCCTGCTGTACAAAGTTAAACTCGTCCAATGTCGCGATTGCACCTGTAGCAACGCCATCCGGATTCAAGGCAGACAGCAGGAAGTAGTCATCTCTAAATCCTCCCCACCCCCAGTTGATGTGATAATAGCCATAGCCGTCATATCCGTCGCACACAAAGGCATGACCGCCATTCGACGACGCACCACGATAATATACGGGACGGCCGTTAGCCAGTTCGTTGTAAATCAGTTCGTCCCATTTCTTTGTTGTATAACGTGAACGCTCAACAATGCTCGCTGACTTGTATCCAAAATAATTTCTCAATGCGTATGGAACATTATCATCATCGGCTCCCGATGTCGTTCCACTCTGGCCATAATCCATATCAACGCTCTGGCCGCAATAGAGCATCAGTGCCGCAATGTTCTCGTCTGTGTCATCTTCTTCATAAGTGTTCTTCAGGCTGTTCCATGCGAAATTTGGTATTTCCGGAAGAGCAGGCATCATAATCCCTTGGGTTTTGGTTTTATATGCATCAAGGGCAGGAAGGTCGGCGGGATATTTGTGGTAGTTCAGAATCTGTGCCATTGCTGTTGCGACACAACCCGTAGAACACGTCTTCACACCTAATATTGGACACCGGCCATTATACGGTGCGTGCTGGTCCCATCTCGTCTTGATGAGCGGGGCCACCGCATCGTGAGACGCAATCGTGTTTGTCAGAGGCTCATAAGTGTTCGCCTGACTGCCGACCTCACCATCAC
>JABUUG010000103.1 GCA_021443285.1 Bacteroidaceae bacterium | reverse complement strand
GGATAGCACTTGGCAACAGCCATTGAAATAGAGAACATCAGCAAGCTGTACCGCTTGGGGCAGGTATCGACAAGAACCCTGCAGCACGACCTGAACCGCTGGTGGGTGACAACCATACTGCGGAAGGACGACCCATACCTGAAGGTGGGCGAGGTGAACAGACGCGACACAAAAGGCGGTTCCGACTATGTGTGGGCGCTGAAGGACATAAACCTGACAGTGGAACAGGGCGACATAGTGGGCATCATCGGCAAGAACGGCTCGGGGAAGAGCACACTGCTGAAGCTGCTGTCGAGAGTTACCACCCCCACCACAGGCACCATCACCACCTACGGCCGCGTGGCGTCGCTGCTCGAAGTGGGTACAGGCTTCCACTGGGAGCTGACGGGCAGGGAGAACGTCTTCATGAACGGCGTGATACTCGGCATGACACGCGACGAGATAAAACGCCGCTTCGACGAGATAGTGGCGTTCTCGGGCTGCGAACGGTATATCGACACGCCCGTAAAGCGCTACAGCTCAGGCATGATAGTGCGCCTCGCCTTCTCTGTGGCGGCACATCTGGAACCAGACATCCTGATTGTCGATGAGGTGCTTGCCGTCGGCGACAAGGACTTCCAGAAGCGCGCCATAGAGAAGATGTATGATGTGTCAACAAAGCACGGGCACACCATACTCTTCGTGAGCCACAACATGACCGCCGTGCAGCGGCTGTGCAAGAGCGGCGTGATACTGAAAGACGGCATGGTGGACTTCAAAGGTTCCATAGCAGACGCCATAGAGATTTACCAAAAAGAGACCACAGACAAACAGCCTGCCAAAGCCTGACAGACTCTTTTTCCGTAAATCAGACTTGTATCCTGACAGCCCAAAGGCAAGGCAGAGGAAGTTTTTGGGCTAATAATTAGGAGGTTTCGCATAAAAGGAGTATATTTGCCGCCCGAACAATACTCTATCTTCATGAGGAAATACTTCTTTTTGGTTTTTATGCTGTGTGCAGTCTCCGCCTTTTCGCAGGAGAATGCCGACAGCATCCAGCAGCTGCAGCCAGCACCCACAGCCGACAGCATCCAACAACAGCAGACGCCAGAGGCATCAACCGCCAATGTACCCGCACCCCAGCCTTCCAAGACCAAGGAGGCAATGAAGAAGTTTCTCGGAGTGTTCAGCGACATAAAGTTCAGCGGCTACGGCATGCTGCAATACACCTACTCTTCGCAAGAGGGCGCAAAGACCAATTCCTTCAACATCAGGCTCGCCCGCATATCACTTGAAGGACGCATCCTCAAGGATTTTTTCTGGAAGGCACAGCTGCAGATAAACGGCAACACATCCACACTCGGCACCTCGCCGCGCATGGTGGACTATTTCATCGAATGGCAGCGCTTCCCCTTCGCCATGATAAAACTGGGACAGTTCAAACGCCCCTTCACGTTTGAAAACCCGATACACCCCATCACCATGGGCTTCATGTCGTACAGCCAAGCTATCAGCAAGTTGTCGGGCTTCAGCGACCGCTGCGGTGAACATGCCAGCAACGGCCGCGACCTCGGCATACAGCTGCAGGGCGACTTCCTGAAGAACAGTGCGGGCAGAAACCTTCTACACTACCAGATAGGCGTGTTCAACGGGCAGGGCATAAACACGGGCGATGTGGATAACCGCAAGGACGTCATCGGCGGACTGTGGGTGATGCCCGTGAAAGGCCTGCGCATAGGTGCCTTCGGATGGACAGGGTCGTATGCCCGCAAAGGCAACTGGACAGACGAGAACGGCGTGGAGCATAAGAACGAGGTGCGCACACTGCCAAAGAACCGCTACGCCATATCCGCCGAATACCTTGTGAAGGACTGGACGTTCCGTGCAGAGTATGTACACTCGCAGGGCAAGGCGTTCAAGACCACATACCAGAAGATTCCTGACGACGCCGACTGCACAGTGAACGAGGCCATCGGCGACAGGGCGGACGCCTTCTACGCAACGGTTACCGCGCCCATCATAAAGGAGAAGCTGCACGTGAGAGGCCGCTACGACCTGTACCGCAGGAGCAAGGAGTGGGGGTCGGCAAAGACGCTGTATGAAATAGGCGCCGACTACTCGATTTGCAAATACATCATTATAATGGCGGAGTATGCCCGCGTGAACGACCGCACGCTCTCCGGCAACCACAACTACAACATGATAGACGTGGAGGTGCAGCTAAAGTTCTGACGAAAGAATAAAAAAACCGGCAGATAGAAATCCGGATAAATCGGAGCCACTGTGTCCGGTGCTGTTGCGCCGGAAAAACAAAGCCTCTTATCCCCCCAAATTTCCCCCCCCAATAGTAATCAGTAAATAGTCAAATAGTAAATCATATTATGTTTGAAAACCTAAGCGACAGATTAGAGAGATCGTTCAAAGTTCTCAAAGGTGAAGGCAAAATCACCGAGATAAACGTAGCCGAGACACTGAAGGACGTGCGCCGCGCGCTCCTTGATGCCGACGTAAACTACAAGGTAGCAAAGACATTCACCGACACCGTGAAGGAAAAGGCCATGGGCATGAACGTGCTGACAGCCGTAAGACCCAGCCAGCTGATGGTGAAGATAGTACACGACGAGCTGGCGAAGCTAATGGGCGGCGAGGCCGCAAAGCTGAACATCAACGGCAGACCAGCCATAATCCTCATGTCGGGTCTGCAAGGTTCGGGTAAGACCACATTCTCCGGCAAGCTCGCCAACATGCTCAAGACAAAGCAGGGGAAGAAGCCCCTGCTCGTGGCGTGCGACGTTTACCGCCCCGCCGCCATACAGCAGCTGCACGTTGTGGGCGAGTCGGTAGGCGTGGACGTTTATTCTGAACCAGAGTCGAAGAATGTGATAGACATCGCCAACCACGCCATAGCACAGGCAAAGACAAAGGGCAACGACATCGTCATCGTGGACACCGCCGGCCGTCTCGCAGTCGATGAGGAGATGATGAACGAGATAGCCGCCCTGAAGGAGGCTATCAACCCAACGGAGACTCTCTTCGTGGTTGACTCCATGACCGGTCAGGACGCAGTGAACACCGCCAAGGAATTCAACGACCGCCTCGACTTCGACGGAGTGGTGCTGACAAAGCTCGACGGCGACACCAGAGGTGGTGCAGCACTGTCCATACGCACCGTCGTCACCAAGCCAATCAAGTTTGTGGGTACCGGCGAGAAGATGGAGGCGATAGACGTGTTCCACCCGGAGCGTATGGCAGACCGCATACTCGGCATGGGCGACATCGTGTCGCTCGTGGAACGCGCACAGGAGCAGTTTGACGAGGAAGAGGCGAAGAAACTCGCGAAGAAGATACAGAAGAACAAGTTCGACTTCAACGACTTCTACAACCAGATACAGCAGATAAAGAAGATGGGCAACATCAAGGACCTCGCCGCCATGATTCCCGGCGTAGGCAAGGCTCTGAAGGATGTCGATATAGACAACAACGCCTTCAAGAGCGTGGAGGCCATGATACAGAGCATGACACCCAAAGAGCGCACCAACCCCGAACTGCTGAACACCTCGCGCCGCAAGCGAATAGCCAAAGGCTCAGGCGTTGACATACAGGAGGTGAACCGCCTCATCAAGCAGTTTGACCAGACACGCAAGATGATGAAGATGATGACCGGCTCTAACATGGCGAAGATGGCTGGCATGATGGGCAAAATGCCGGGAATGTAACATAACCAACCTGAATATATGCACATAAAAGAAGGATTCAGCCTCCGCGATGTATGCGGAGAGAAAATAGTGGTAGGCACCGGCGAGGCGCAGATAGACTTCTCAAAGGTGATAAACCTCAACAGCACCGCAGCATATCTATGGGAGGCGGTAGAAGGCAAGGAGTTTGACGAAGAGGACCTGGCGGGGCTTCTCCTCAGCGAATACGACACGGACAAGGAGACCGCCATTGCCGACAGCAGGGAGCTTATCAGCCAATGGAAGAAAGCGGGACTGGTGGAATGAAACAATACTATTCCATAGCCGGGCATATCGTTGCCATAGAAACCGACTGCGAGGATATAGACATCACAGCGCTACAACCCTCACTACAGCCGTTCCTGCTTGACAAATCCACTGAGGAAGAGACACTCAAAGCCACTGAGGAAGAGCCGCTGTGTTCGGAGCACCAGCTCCAAAATCCCCTTATCAGCCTGAAGGTGGTTGAGGAAGTAGAACCCGAAGGCGCCTACAGGGAGGTCGGCGACTTCGACACGGGCAACGGCCACACGAAAGTGGAGAAGAATGACAGCACAGGCGAATATTTCTTCACCATTCGCGACATAACCGAGACACCAGCCTGCCTGCTCCACACGAGTGCCGACTACCGCCGATGCACGCTCTCGCTCACAGGCAGCAAGACCCGGCAGACATTCGGCATGACCTCTGCGCTGATGATGTGCTACGCCTTCGCCGCCGCCCGCCACAGAACGCTGCTCATACACGCCTCCTGTGTGAAACGCGGGGAGCACGCCTACGCATTCATAGCAAAGAGCGGAACGGGAAAAAGCACACAGACGGGCAACTGGCTGAAATATGTGTCTGGCTGCGAACTGCTTAACGACGACAACCCGATAGTCAGAATCGTTGACGGCAAGGCATACATCTACGGGTCGCCATGGAGCGGCAAGACACCATGCTACCGCAACATAAAGGCACGGCTGGGGGCAATAACACGAATAGAGCGGGCAAAGGAAAACCGCGTGGAAAAACTGGATGCCGTGGCGGCATTCGCCTCGTTACTGCCGTCATGCTCTACAATGAAATGGGAAAAAGCAATGTATGATGAAGTCATGGACACTATTTCCGAACTGGTTGCGACGGTTGGGGCATACACCCTCCACTGCCTGCCCGACAGAGAGTCAGCAGAAGTGTGCAGCAGGGCAGTCTGTGCTCAACCTTGACAACAACACGCTGTTCCAGATGGTGCTGCCGTATCTTGACGAGAACCGCACCGTAAAGATACCGCTCAAGGGCTACAGCATGCGCCCATTCCTGGAGAACGACCGCGACACCGCTGTACTCACAAAGCCACACAAGCCTATCACAGGCGAACCCGTTCTCGCACTGCTTGAAGACAACAAATGGGTGCTGCACCGCATTGTGGCGATAGACGGCGACAGCATAACACTGCTCGGCGACGGCAACCTGACACCCGAACACTGCACAGAGAAAGACATCAAAGCCTCAGTGCTGGGATTCTGCAGAAAAGGAAGGACAGAAATGGACGCCATTGACGGCTGGAAATGGAAAGCATACTCCACCCTATGGACTGCTTTACTGCCTATTCGCCGCTATATTTTGTGGATTTACCGTTTTTTTTCGTAAAATATTTGCGAGAAAAAAAACAAAATAATACCTTTG
>JABUUG010000102.1 GCA_021443285.1 Bacteroidaceae bacterium | reverse complement strand
GTTGAAACCGAGTAAAAAACAGCAAAACAGTGCGTTTTACAGATTAATCCACCCAATTCTTTCAATTCGCTCAAATCGGTGATAACCTGAAACGACAAAATACAGTAGAGGCGAAATGCCCCAACACCCTGACCCTCCTTTGTATATCATGACCACCGAATCAACCGAAATTTCACGAATTATTGCCGCTCATGGCTCAAGGATATGGCTTGCGCCAGTACTTTATGCCTGAAGTACTCGAGTACTTCATTATAAGTACTGCAGTAATTCATGCCCAAGTACTGGAGTACTCCTATATGAATACTGCAGTACTTGGGCATAAAGTACTGGCGTAAGTGACATATATACGTCCTTTAACATCCTATGCGAAGCTGCATAACCTCCTTTAGCTTCCTTTATCCCATTTGTTGAACGCAGCCTAAAGGCTGTCTTTCTTTCCCAGCGTCACCACCTCGCAGTCCTTGAACTCCGTGCCTTCTATCTTAAGCCTTACCAGCGTGCGTTCCACCTGCCATCCCTGAATGCCTGCCGCACCGGGGTTTATGTGGAGCATGTTCAGCTGCTTGTCGAACTGCACTTTCAGTATGTGGGAGTGGCCGCTTATGAACAGTCTCGGCGGGTTGGCGTAAATCTTCCGTGCTATCGACGGGTCGTATCTGCCGGGGTAGCCGCCGATATGCTTCATGAGCACATCCACCTCCTCGCATTTCCAGCGCAGCACTTCGGGATACATCGTGCGCAGGAGTCCTCCGTCGCAGTTGCCGCACACCGCCCGCACGGGCCGGAACTCGTTCAGCCGCTCTATCAGCTCCACACTGCATATATCGCCGGCGTGCCATATCTCGTCGCATGGCTCGAAATGTTTCAGGTAGCGGTCGTCCCAGAACGAGTGGGTATCGCTTATTATGCCTATTGTCTTCATGATATTTCTACAATACTAAAAAAGGGAGCCGCACCATTGTTTGTGGTACGGCCCCCTTACTAACATATATCACAAATTAAAAAAGTTTCCGCTTACTGGTTCACCTCCGTAGTAATCTTTGCGCGGAGTTCCTTCACATAGTTGTCGAACTCGATGATTGCGTCAAGATACTCGTTGCTGTCTTCCTCAGCGTCAGTAACCTTGGAGAGCTTGTGTACAAGCATCTGCAGTGGGCTGAGTGTCTCATAGAACGGAGAGAGGAGGGAGATGAGCTTTGCAGTCTTCTGCATGGTGGGTATTCCCTTCTTGGCATGCTTTGCGAGGTCGATGTTGTCAACATATCCGTTCACTGACTCATAGATGGCCTGACGGTTGAGGGTAGCCTCTACGGCAGAGTAAACGATGGCCATGACAGCCTTGTCGGCGTTTGGAGAGTTGAGGCTTTCCCTGAGCATTTCGGCAGAAATACTCTTGTGGATGCCGCTGTCAACCTCCTCTGTTGAAGGAATCTCGAAGTTGAGGTCGGTGGCGAGCTTCTTTATCACAGCCTCGCGCTCGTCATATTTGATGGCGCTGCCGTAAGAGTTCTCGTTATATGCCTGGTCTGTGGCATACATACCGAGGAGTGCCGACTTCTCTGTGTCTGTCTGTGCCTTCTCTGCACGCTCTATCGGGATGAAGAACTTAGGCTCGATGACCTTCACGCCCTCTGGCAGCACGACAACGTCCTGCATGAGTGTGGTCTTTTCTGCTGTGATTTCGTCGTAGAGCACGAGAGCCTGATCTCTGATTGAGTCAGCCAGTTTCACTGATTCCTCTTCGGCAGCCTGCTTCTGTTTTGCAGAGTTACAAGAGGTGAAAGAAAGGGCGGCGATGCAGAGCGCGCCCAAGCAAAGAATTGATTTTTTCATGAGTATTTTTTATAAATTATTGTCCAAAAAACACAAATTCGGGGTCAAAGGTATGAATAATTAGAATTACTGCAAGCAATTTCGGCGGTTTTTTGGCTTTTGGGAGTATTTTAGTCCTCCGTTACTCCCTGACAGACAGTATTTCCGCCCTGCCGCGCCTCACGACTATGGTGTGTTCAAAGTGTGCGGCGGGCTTTCCGTCCTTGGTGTGTACCGCCCAGCGGTCGGAAGAGCTGAGGAAGATGTCCCGCCTGCCGAGTGTTGCCATAGGCTCTATGGCGAGGCACATGCCCTCCTGCAGGAGCAGTCCGCTGTGGCGTCTGCCGTAGTTGTCCACCTGCGGGTCTTCGTGCATGGCGCGGCCTATGCCGTGGCCGGATAGTTCCCTTACCACGCCGTAGCCCTTCCTCTCGCAGCAGGTCTGTATGCAGTGGCCTATGTCGCCCAACCGTGTGCCGGTGACGGCGATGCTGATGGCCTCATAGAGCGCCCTTTCGGTAGTGGTGAGCAGGGCTTTCACCCTGCTGTCCACCTCTCCCACGCAATAGGTGTAGGCGGCGTCGCCGCAGTAGCCGTTGAGCACCGTGCCGCAATCTACGGACACGATGTCGCCGTCTTTCAGTATCTGGCTGGCGGAGGGTACGCCATGCACCACGCAGTCGTTCACGGAGGTGCATATACTGCCCGGGAAGGGCGAACCGTAAGGGTTGTGGAAGCCGAGGAATGCGGGCGTTGCGCCGTGGTCGCGTATGAACTCGTCGGCGATGTTGTTCAGCTGCAGGGTGCTTATGCCGGGTCTTATCCAGCCGGACAGCTCCGCGAGAGTCTTAGCGACCAAACGGTTAGACTCCCGCATCAGCTCTATCTCGTCTTCTGTCTTCAGATATACCGCCACAGCACAGTCCTGAGTGTTACTTCCCGATAATCTTAGAATCCTACTGCCTCATCGCCGTCAGGAGCTGAGCCATAAGTGGGCGTATTCTTGTCGGGATTCACCGAAAACTTTTCTGAACCGGCGAGAATCATGTGTTCAACATTCAGGAGGATGATATTCATTTCTGGTCTTATATATTTTTTCATGGCTCAATTATTTTTGCAGGTATTTCCTGCCGTTCTTTATTACTATTCCCTTGTAGCTCTCAGCGACCCGCTGACCGGCGATGTTGAATGTGGCTGTCGGTGTCGCGGCTGTCTCGTGGACAGTGCCTATGGCTGTCGTGCCGCCTTCCCAGTCTATGCGGACAGGCCTTGCAGAGGAAATCTTCGACTTCGACAGATACGCATGGCCGGCAGCTATTGCTGTTCCGGTATAGTTGTAGAAGCCGACCTCGCCGCCGACACTTGCCAGTACGAGTACGGAGTTTGCACCAACGGTTGCATCCGACGTAACAGCCGTAAGGTCGTTGCCCGTAATGGTCGGCGCACTGTCTATCTTCTTTGCGGCATAGGTAACGTGAGGTGTTCCCTTCAGCACCAAGCCCGTGTTTGCCGGCACCTGTGTCTGCTCCGTCATCTGCAGCACCTGTGAGCTGCCTTCCGTCTTCAGGGTGCCTGTGTATGCTGTAAGACCCTCACAATCGGAGAAGTCGAGCGCCACATCCTTTGCATAAGTGGCATAGCCGAAGCTTGACACCTGTGCGGCATAGAGGGTTACCGCCGGGGTACTGCTTATGTCGAAGGAATCCCAGGCGTTCTGGCCATTGTCGTACAAATACATAATATGATAACCCGTATTAACGCCTATCTCTGTCCAGTCTGAATGCATGATGCCGGACAAACTGTATGTCGCCGTGATTTTTCCGCCGGCGGGGATTTCTGCGATATTGAAATCTGCGGTCTTCGGATAGTAGGAGCCTGGAGCCAGATCCTTGTTTGTATAGTAGAACGCTACTTTCGCCGCTCTTGCCGGTTGTTCAAAATCGTTGTCATTCCTTATTTCCACCTCGAAGCGGGGCGACACACCTCCGACAAAGCGGGGATTCGACACAGTGTTCTTGTAGTCTCCCGAAGGCAGTGCCTCTACCGTGAGGTTCTCCTTGCTGCAATATACAATGCTCGTGCTGCTGTAGTCCTTTATTTGCACATTGTAGGTGCCTGCGCCATGCTGAGGATTGAAATCAAACTCTACAGTCTCTGTCTTACCCGCATCTACGCTTACGCCACCCAAAGAGGTTGTGCTGTATGTTGTACCTCCAACAGTATAGTAGAGTCTGAACTGTTTCTCAAAGACATCGGGGCTGTTGTTCGTGAATGTTACGGATATCTTATTCGGTGATTTCTCGTACAGCGTTCCGCTCGGCTCATTGATGGATGCGGTATAATCCTCTATCGGGTGCATTGCGCCAAAAGAGGCAACTCCGCCAGATACGGATATTTCAGCGTAGTACTCATCATTGTTGTAGCAGTTATACCATTCTGTTGTGCCGTTTTTCTTACTAATGGGTACAACCCTGTATATACCATCATCCATTCCATTAAAGTAAGCCAATGGAATACTGTATGTGGTATAGTAGTTGTTAGGAAGTGAGTAATTCTCCATTACTTTAACGCAATATTTTACACCGCTTCCTTCCAGATAACCAAATCCGAAATCAAAACTGTAAGTTGCTCCCGTTTTGTTATGATAGCTGACGCTGAATTCAGAATTGACATTATCGTAAGAGAGAGCATAAATGTTCGTCTTGATGATTTCTGGTGTCTCCTCGTTTGTCTTTATGTTTATCACAGCTTCCTGCCCGAAGTTGTATCCGTCGGATGTGGAGCTTGCGCCAATGCCGCCGCCGGCGGGATTCATGGCAGACAGCATGAAGTAGCCGTCCTGATAGCCGCCCCATCCCCAGTTGATATGATAATAGCCGTCGCCGTCATAGCCGTCGCACACAAAGGCATGGCCGCCACCCGACGACTGACCGGCATAAAGCACGGGGCGGCTGTTCTTCAGTTCGTCGTAAATCAGTTCGTCCCAACCCTTTGAGGAATACTGTGAGCGATTGACACTGCTCGCAGACTTATATCCAAAAAGTGTTTTCCACGCAACGGCGGAAGCAGAAATATTAGCCGACGAGCTGTTCGCCGTATAGTTCATCTTGACGCTCTGGCCGCAATAGCGCATCAGGTCTGCGACATCATGGTCAGTCTCACCACTTCCATAGGTGTTCTTCAGACTGCTCCATGGGAAGCCAGTTATTCCAGAAAGAGCGGGTACATTGATTCCGGAACCAGTCGTATAAGCGTCCATCGCAGGGAAGTTTTCTGGATACTTGTAATAGTTCATGATTTGCGCCATTGCTGTGGCAACGCATCCCGTCACACATTCATCCTCTGCTCCTGCGGATGGCATTGGACAGTTGTCATTATACGGGTTACGCTGGTTCCATTTTGTTGTGATAAACGGAGTCACTGCATCGTGAGTGGCGACAGATTTCATCAGCGGCGAATAGCTCCGTGCCGGAGTGCCGCCGTCTATGTCTGCCGGGTCATAGCCCAAAGCGCGCTCATCGGCGTTCATCGCGCTGATCTGGTCGGCATAGCCCTGAAGCCATGCGCGCATATTGTCGGGCATCGTCGCCTCGTCGAAGTCGCCGCTCAGCGTGTAGCCGAGCACNTAGCCCTGAAGCCATGCGCGCATATTGTCGGGCATCGTCGCCTCGTCGAAGTCGCCGATGGTGGAGTAGCCGAGCACAGCATCCGTGCGGTCGTCGCCGGAGACCACCACGAAGCCCTTGCTTTCCCCCACATTAAATATATAGTAGGCAGCAGCATCCTCCGCCACCTTCGCATCCCGTGTCATCGGCGCGCGCATCTTCTCCCTCAAGCCCGGCGCCTTTATGCCGCGCTTGCTGAGAAACTGCTGTGCCGCCTTCATGGCTTCCTGTCGCGAGACAGGCCCCGCCATCATCTGCACTGCCAACAGCAGGAGGAACAAAACTGAAAAATTTCTTTTCATCATCTGATTTAGCCACTGTGTTCGGCACTACTGTGCCGAATAAAATTCATTTCCTGTACTTCTCCACATGCGACTGTATCAGCTCCGCATCGTCGAAGTAGTTTATCTTCATGGCAGCACGCACCTCATCCATGGTCTGCATGGCAACCCTGCGAGCCTCTTCCGACCCTTTCTTCAGTATCTCATATACGGCCGGAATGTCCTGTTCCAGCTCGTGTCTGCGCTGGCGTATAGGCTCCAGCCGCTTGTTGAGCACCTTGATGAGGAACTTCTTGCACTTCATGTCGCCCAGTCCGCCGCGGCTGTAGTGGTCCTTCATCTCCTGGAGGTTCTTGTAGTCGGGCAGGAACTCCGCAAAATCCGCATCGTCGCAGAAGGCGTCGAGATAGGTGAACACGCAGTTGCCCTCCACATGGCCGGGGTCGTCTATGTTTATATGCTCCGGGTCGGTGTACATAGACTTCACCTTCTTCTCCATCTCCTTCGCATCGTCGGAGAGGTAGATGCAGTTGCCGAGGCTTTTCGACATCTTCGCCTTGCCGTCGGTGCCGGGCAGACGCTTGCAGCTGTCGTTGTCGGGCAGCATTATCTGCGGCTCCACGAGCACACTGCCGTAGGTGTTGTTGAAGCGGTTCACCAGTTCGCAGGTCTGCTCGAGCATCGGCCGCTGGTCTTCGCCCACAGGCACTACGGTAGATTTGAACAGCGTGATGTCGGCGGCCTGAGAGATAGGGTAACAGAAGAACCCCACGGGTATTGAAGCCTCGAAGTTGCGCATGGCAATCTCGGTCTTCACCGTAGGGTTACGCTGCAGACGGCTTACAGTAACGAGGTTGGAGAGATACTGTGTCAGCTCTGCGAGTTCCGGTATCTGGCTCTGTATGAAGATGGTTACCTTCTCCGGGTCGAGGCCGCAGGAGAGGTAGTCCAGAGCCACTTCTATTATGTTCTGCCTGATTTTTTCGGGATTATCCGCATTGTCCGTAAGAGCCTGTACATCGGCTATGAACACGAACATCTTGTCGTAGTTGCCTTCGTTCTGAAGTTCCACGCGGCGGCGCAGAGAACCGACATAGTGTCCTAAATGCAGTTTTCCCGTCGGACGGTCGCCCGTCAATATCACTTTTCCCATTTTTCTTTTTGTTTTTTTAGTCTGTGGTTGGTTTCATGCGGCAGCCTGGCACGACCGCCGCAGTGTCTGTATATTGCTACATTTGGGGGCAAAGATGGCAAAAAAATGTTAAATTAAAAACCAAAAACGCATGAATTGTGCCGAAAACCCATGATTTCGCCCCATAAACCCTTTTCAAGACATGGAGAAAAGGGCAATTATGGGCTTTTAGGATAACAAACAGGTTTACAGAAACGCCCGTTTACGCCCATCTCACTTCCCCGCAACAACTATCACGAACTCCCCTTTCGGCGCAGTCTCCGTGAAGTGTGCGACCAGTTCGGCAAGTGTCCCTCGCAGGCATTCCTCGTGTATCTTCGATATTTCCCTGCATGTGGCTGCCTGACGGTCTTCGTCAAACACCTCGGCAAACTGCTGGAGGGTCTTCAGCACCCTGTACGGCGATTCATAGAAAACCATCGTGCGCGACTCCTCCCTGAGGCTCTGCAGCTTTGTCTGCCTTCCCTTCTTCTGCGGCAGGAAGCCCTCAAAGGCGAAGCGGTCGCAGGGCAGTCCGGAACTGACAATGGCGGGTATGAGTGCCGTGGCACCGGGAAGGCACTCCACCTTTATGCCCGCAGAGGCTGCCTCACGCGCCAGATAGAAACCGGGGTCGCTGATGCCGGGAGTGCCGGCATCGCTGACAAGCGCAATAGTCTGACCCGCCTTCAGCCGCTCGACGATGGCGGCACTCGTTCCGTGCTCGTTGAACTTATGGTGTGAGACGAGATGGTTCTTTATCTCAAAGTGCTTCAGGAGGTTGCCCGACGTGCGCGTGTCCTCCGCCAGTATCAGGTCTGCCTCCTTCAGAATGCGGATAGCGCGAAACGTCATATCCTCAAGATTGCCCACAGGAGTAGGCACTATATACAGTATTCCAGCCATATTTCGCATAATTTTGCGCAAAAATATGATTAAATCTTTTGCGATACAAGCAAATTGCGTAATTTTGCCGCGTAAACCAAAGAAAATGAACTTAGAAGGAAGACGCAGAAGCACAAATGTGGAAGACCGGCGCGGACAAAGTGGCGGCGGCGGACTTGGCTTCGGCGGTGGAGGCTTCAATTTCGGCAAAGGCGGCATGGGCATCGGTGGACTGATTGTTGTCGGTCTGATATACATGCTTATGGGCGGAAATGTGGGCGACCTGCTCAACGGGGCGATGAGCAACGGGGCAGTGAGCAACACACAGACAACAGCCTACAAGTCGTCGGAAGAGGAGGAACAGCTGAAGGAGTTCACAGAGAAAGTGCTGGGCAGCACCGAGGATGTGTGGACCAAAGTCTTTCAGGAGCAGGGACTCGGCGAATACCGTATGCCTACCCTCGTGCTGTGTACAGGCACCGTGAACACAGCCTGTGGCTCCGCATCATCCGAACAAGTGGGGCCCTTCTACTGCTCTGGCGACGAGAAGCTGTATGTGAACCTGCAGTTCCTCGCCACAATGAAGCAGCAGTTCGGCACGGCGGGCGACTTCGCATACGCCTACGTCATAGCCCATGAGGTGGGACACCATGTGCAACACTTGCTCGGGGTACTGCACAAAGGCAACAAATACTTCCCCAACGAGACTGAAAACCAGACGAGTGTGCGCACCGAACTACAGGCTGACTTCCTTGCGGGAGTGTGGGGATATAACGAAGACAAGATATTCGGTTCGCTGGAAAAAGGCGACAAAGAGGAGGCATACGACATAGCCGCACAGATAGGCGACGACATACTGCAGAAGCGTTTCCAAGGCACAGTGAACGAAGAGGCGTTCACACATGGCCGCGCAAAGCAGAGACAACGCTGGCTGAAGAAAGGCCTTGACAGCGGAATGGTGAAAGACGGCAACACATTCGCCGTGCCTTACAACGATTTGTAATGCAGGAAATGCGGTAATAGCTCAGTTGGTAGAGCATCGGCTTCCCAAGCCGAGGGTCGCGGGTTCGA
>JABUUG010000101.1 GCA_021443285.1 Bacteroidaceae bacterium | reverse complement strand
AGGACGCCGGCGGCTCCGACGAAGCCCTCCTCCTCGCCCACGGTGCAGAAGATGAAGTCGGTGTCCTGTTCCGGCACAAAGCGCAGCTTGGTCTGTGTGCCGTTGAGGAAGCCCTTGCCCGTCAGTCCGCCCGACCCGATGGCTATCTTGCTCTGGTGTACGTTGTAGCCGGCGCCGCTGACGTCGGTCTCCAGTCCGAGCAAGACGTTTATACGGGTGCGCTGGTGGTCTTGCAACAGGTGGTTCATCATGAAGCTCGATGAGTGGTAAACCAGCATCGAACCTACGGTGAAGGCCACCAAAAGTATGTATTTCCGCATATCGAAATATACGGCACGATACACCAGGAAGAGCGTCATGCCGACAATAACGAGCAGCTGGAGTATGGCGATGTTGAACTTCCATACGTAAATGGACAGCAGCGTGCCGAACACATTCGAGACGGCTATCGCCAGCCACATCCAGCGGCGTTCCTTATGATGCTTGTAGAAATACGCACGGTGGAGCAGTATGGTGAAAACCTGTATGAGCAGGTAGACCACAAAAGGCCCCACGTATGTCGGGGTCTTGAACATTATCTCATCCTGGTATCTTATGCCCACGACGAAATACGTTACCATAGAGGCGAAGGCGAACAGTATGAAGCCCGGCATACCCTCGCGATAGAACATAAGGAAAAATGAGATATAGACAAGTGCCGATCCTGTCTCTCGCTGGGCAATGATGAGCAGCATCGGCAGCAACACTATGCCGCACGCCCTGTAAAAGCTTGGCGTGTCCTTCAGGTCGAAATGCCATCCGCTCATGAACTTCGATATGGCGAGGGCGGTGGCAAACTTGGCGAACTCCGCCGGTTGTATGTGAATCGGGCCAAACACGAGCCACGACCGCGAACCTTTGATGGTGTGGGGGTTGAAGATTGTCAGGAACAGCACCACTATGAAGCCCGCATACAGCACGTATGCAAGGGTGTCGTAGTAGCGGTCGTCGAGCAGGAGGATGACGCCCGCCAGCAGCAGGGCTGTGCCTATCCAGACCACCTGCATCCCGCTTCTCGCCGAAAGGCTGAATATCTCTGCGTCGCCGAAAGTGTAGCTTGCTCCGCAGACGCTTATCCAGCCGAATAAGAGCATGGCAAGATAGAGGAAGACCGTGGTTTTATCGACCAGGCTGAATATGTTCTGATGTCTTGAGGGACTCATCTGTTTGCCTCTCCGTAAACTATTCTTCGTTGCTGTAGGTTCGTAGCCAGTGCCTCATAGCTTTCTGACAGTCCGCCGCGCATGTACTGCTCGAACATCACTGATGCCATCGGCACGGCATTCGTTGCGCCGAAGCCGCCGTTCTCCACATAGACGGCAAGGGCTATCTTGGGGTTGTACATCGGGGCGAAACCGATGAAGATGGAGTGGTCGTGGCCGCGGTTCTGCGCTGTTCCCGTCTTTCCGCATACCATGTATGCCGCGGTGTTCGCCGACTTGCAGGTGCCTCCGGTTACGGCAGCCCTCATGCCGTGGATTATGGCGTCGTATGCCGACCGGCGCGCCTTGGTGTAGTGTCGTTCAGTGTAAACAGGGTCTATGTCCTCGCCTTTGATGCTCTTCACCACGTGGGGCGTTATGTAATAGCCCCTGTTGGCTATTGTCGCTCCGAGGTTTGCTATCTGTAGCGGCGTGGCCGTTACCTCTCCCTGACCGATGGATATGGAGACGATGGTCAGTCCGTTCCAGCGTTCGTTGTATGCGTCGTCATAGAACTCGGCGTTGGGTATCAGTCCGCGCTTCTCTCCGGGCAGGTCTATGCCCAGCCTGTAGCCGAAGCCCATGCTCACCATGTAGTCGCGCCATGTGTTCATCGCCTCCTGCTTGGTGGGGTATTTTGTGCGGTTGCTTATCATGTTGTACAGTCCCCAGCAGAAATACCCGTTGCACGAGGTGGCTGTAGCCGCTACGAGAGACAGCGGCGAGGGATGGCCGTGGCAGCGCACCCGCACACCCTTATGCTTGAAGCCGCCCACGCAGGGGAAGCTTGTGCCGGTGTGTACTATTCCTTCCGAAAGGAAGGTCAGTCCCTGCGTGGTCTTGAAGGTGGACCCCGGGGGGTATTGTCCCTGGACAGTGCGGTTCAGCAGCGGTCGCCAGGGGTTCTTGCTCAGCCGCGACATGACCTTTCCCCTGCCCCTTCCCGACATGAGTTTCGGGTTGAAGGATGGCGACGAAACCATGGCGAGCACCTCGCCCGTAGATGGCTCTATGGCCACTATTGCGCCAATCTTCCCTTCAAGCAGCCGTTCGCCGAGTGCCTGCAGGTCTTCGTCTATGGTCAGTGTGATGTCCTTTCCCGGAGTGGGCTTTACGTCGTACTTGCCGTTCTGGTAGCTGCCCTTTATTCTTCCCCTTGAGTCTCTGAGCAGCACCTCCACGCCCTTCTCTCCGCGCAGCACCTTCTCGTAGGAACGCTCCACGCCCGTCTTGCCTATGTAGTCGCCGCTCTGGTAGTAGTCGTCTTCGTGCAGGTCTTCCCACGACACCTCTCCGAGGTCGCCCAGCACGTGCGCACCGCAGTCGGTGTTATACTGCCTGATGGCGCGTTTGCGTATGTAGAAGCCGGGGAAGCGGTAGAGCTTCTCGCGCAGTATGCTGTAGTCGCGCTCCGTAAGCTGCGTCATGAATGTCTGCTGCGTGTATCGCGAGTAGCCGGGATTCTTCGAATAGTCCTTTATCTCCGCCATTCGCTTTATGTACGCCTGCTTCGTGATGCCCACCGTGCGGCAGAAGTCGAGGGTGTCTATGTGTCCCTTCTGCTCCTGCATGATTACCATGATGTCGTAGGAGCTCTGGTTATACACGAGAATCTTGCCCTTCCTGTCGGAGATGACTCCCCTTGCCGGGAACTCCACGCGCTTGAGGAAGGCGTTGCTGTCGGCATTCTTCTGGTATTCCTCGCTCACCAGTTGCAGCGAAAGCAGGCGTATGGCATACACCACCACAATAACGATGGCTATTGCGGCTATGGTGTATTTCCTGTTTTCAAAGTCGAACTTCCTGTTCATCGCTTCTGAAAGGCTATAGCCACCGATGCTATGGTGAGCATGGTGAGCAGATAGCTGGTGATAATGCTAAGCAGCCAAGGCCCTAAGTGCCAGAACGTAAAATAGTCGATGGTGAAGAATATGATGCAATAGAAGGCTGTGTACATGCCCACATAAGAGAAATATTTGCCCGCCCCCATCTGCCTTATGGTGGGCACAAACTCCGCCGATGCATCTACGGTGAGGAATGGCTCCAGTATGTACGGGCGCAAGGCGGCTATGGTGGTGCAGGATATTGCCGCCACACCCGGGGTGTTGAGGAATGTGTCCACTGAAAGCCCGAGGAAGAAGCCCCACAGGTACAGCTTCCACCTCTCTGTGCCGCGGGGCAGTTCGATGAGGAAGTATATGTAGAGCAGCGGCATGGCGCAACCGAACAGCTGCACAAAGTTCAGAACCAATGCTTGCACAAGCACCAGCACGATAAACAGCCTCAGACGTTTCAGGGTTAGTACAGACACAACTTTTTATTGATTAATGGATGGTAAATTCAGGTAATTTATCGGGAGTTAAGGGAGTTAAAGGAGTTAAAGGAGTCAAAGGAGTTAAAGGAGTTAAAGACATTACCTTACATAGTTTGTGTTCATGAATTTTTCCGAGAAAAAGACATTTGTCTTTAACTCCTTTGACTCCCTTAACTCCTTTAACTCCCCTTATCTCTTATAACATTCGAATATCCCGTTTACTGTCTCCTGTTTCATCTTTGGGGTGAACAGGCTGACGACAGCCACCACGACAAAGCCGCCTAACATGGCGATGGCACCGCAGTTTATGGGGTTTATGGGATTGCCGATGAGCATGTTCACCACCGTCAGTCCGACACCCCAAGCAAAGCACGCCCATACGGATGCTGTTGTCACGCCGCGCCAATACAGTCCAAGCATGAACGGGGCGAGGAACGCACCTGCGAGCGCACCCCATGAGATACCCATCAGCTGGGCGATGAATGTCGGCGGGTTGAGGGCTATCATCAGTGAGATGACGATGAAAAAGACTATCAGCGTGCGCAGCACAACCACCTTACGGCGCTCTATCCGCTCTGCCACTGCATCGTCTATCAAGCCTTCCTCCACTTCACCCTGCTCCGACTTCTTGTCGCGGTATATGAGGTCGAGAGTCATTGTAGATGAGGATGTCAGCACAAGCGAGGCGAGTGTGGACATGGATGCGGAGAGTACGAGCAGAACGACCAGCGCTATGAGTATGTCGGGCAGCGAGTTGAGCATCGACGGCACAATAGCGTCGAAGTCGAGGCGGCCGTTAGGCAGTGTCGGCGGCATTCCGAACAGTCTGCCGAAACCGCCGAGGAAATAGCATCCGCCAGCCACGATTAGCGCGAACAGGGTTGAGATGATGGTGCCGCGACGGATGGCACCCTCGTCGGTGATGCTGTAGAACTTGCCCACCATCTGCGGCAGACCCCATGTGCCTAACGAGGTAAGCACCACCACGCCGAGCAGGTTCCATGGGTCGGGTCCCCAAATATCGGCGAAACAGCCGTTGGCAGCCGGGTTGTCGTCGGCGGGAATGGCTGCCATCTGCGCAACAGCGTCCGACAGTCCGCCCTTCAGGCTGAGCACGGCGGCAATGACGATGACTATGCCGAAGAGCATGATGATGCCCTGTATGAAGTCGTTGATGGCAGTGGCGCGATAGCCGCCGAGTATCACATAGAGCGCAGTGAGTATTGCCATTATCACCACGCAGTATTCGTATGGTATGCCGAAGCCCATCTCAAACAGGGTGCTGATGCCCTTGTAAACGCCGGCGGTGTATGGTATAAGGAACACGAAGGCTATGATGCTTGCCACTACGCGCAGACCCTGCGAGTCGAATCGTGTGCCGAAGAAGTCGGGCATTGTGCGGCTGCTTATATGCTGCGTCATGAGTTTTGTGCGGCGACCCAGCACCAGCCACGCCAGCAGCGAGCCGATGACCGCGTTGCCCACGCCAATCCATGTGGAGCTAAGTCCGTATTTCCATCCGAACTGCCCGGCATAGCCCACAAACACCACTGCCGAGAAATAACTTGTACCATAAGCGAAGGCTGTAAGCCATCCGCCGACATTGCGCCCGCCAAGCACGAAGCCGTCAACGCTCCGGGCCTGTTTGCGGGAATATACCCCAACACCAACTGTGATGATGAGGAAGATTATTGTAAGAAGGATTTTTATGAACATGGTTGTGTCTTAATTGGTAGATGGGAGTTAAAGAAGTTAAAGGAGTTAAAGACCTATGTCTTATTCCCGGAAAACTGTCCAAATACAAAACCTTGTAGGGTAATGTCCTTAACTTCTTTAACTCCTTTAACTTCTTTAACTCCTTTAACTCCTTTAACTTCTTTAACTCCTTATTTTATAGTGTTTCGCATTCAGAACGCCACTTGCAGTTGCGCCATTATGGAGTGTGAATTTCCCAGTGCCATCTGTTGGCTTCGGATGTTGTAGATGTATTGTGCCTGTAAACGGCATTTTTTGTAGAACCAGTATTGCGCACCCGCCATAAGGTTTGTCTGCTTCAGCCCAAGGTCGGTGTCGCGGTTGTAGTAGTCAACCAGTCCCACCACGTCGAAACGCTTATAGACCGGTACTGTGGCTGCTATATATGCTCCGAAGCTGTGGTTGTCGCCGTCGCGTCCGCCGAGAACCTCCGCACGGACAAAGGCACAACGGTTCTTGTAGTAGTCAGACCCATCTTTCTTCGATTTCCACTCCGCTCCCACGGCATAGCGGTCGCTGCGTATGGTCGCACCTTCGGTATTGTTGGCGAAGCCTTTCTGCCCGGAGGCGGATATGAGGAAATTGGGTATCGGCCTGTATTCCAGCTTGGCGACTACATCCTTCTGCGTGTTGTTGTCGAACTGGTTTATCCTGCATCCGTTGAGCAGTTCCAAGTAGTAGCGCAGCTTGTCGTGAAACAGGTCGCCATATATCATAATTCCCATTTCGCGGCCCGACGGGTTGTCGTAACGCGCCCCACAAAGGTCTGCAACACTCTGCGACATGGTTATGCCCTCTACGACTGTCGGCGACATCGGGTTTTCTATTGTGAGCTGCTTCTTGGACTGTCCGATGCGCACGTTTATCTCCTTGCATGGGCGATACTCCAGATAGTATTCCTGCACGTCGCCGCTCTTGAAGTCGTGCATGAAGTAGGCGTAGAAGTGCTTCGTTATGTCAACGCCCACCATGAGTATAGCACGCTTGAAGTCGAAGGTGTTTGTGTTGGCAGACTTGTTGCCCGGATAGAAGACCGCCGTATAGCCGCCCTGCATATAAGCGGTAATCTTCACGCGCGAGGCTATTGCCTTTGCCCAATACTTGAAGTCTTTCTTTTCCGGTTGCGTCTGCACCGTAGAGTCTGGTCTCAGTGCCTGCACCTGCATCAAAGAGTCAGGTTTCACCGCTTGCGTCTGCACCGTAGAGTCGGGATTGTCCATTAAGAATATCTCCCTCTCTGTGTTTTCTGCGAAAGCACTCGTACTGTAAAGCGGTAATAATGCCAGCAGTAGTGCTTTTAGTAGTTTTTGTGTCATTATTGTATTTAGTTTGTGTGTTGTAAAGTGGGGTGTACAGTTGTCCTCAGTCTCTTCCTTCTTCGCTCTCTCCCTCTTCTATCTCGTTACGTTTATCGAGTCTTTTGCCGCTCGCATCAGTCGTATTCTCTCCAGTTGCCGCTTGTTGTCTATGACGAGTACGTCTCGCAGGCGGCTGAAGTCGGTGGTCAGCTCTACGCCGAGCTTGTACGACAGTCCGTCGGCGGAGTAATGCACGCTCTTCACCTTGCCCACGATGAGCCCTTCGGGGAAGATTGACGAGTAGCCGCTGGTCTCTATCCAGGCGTTTTGCTTGTCGAAACGGGCGAAGCGGGGTATGTCCTCCACCTCTGCCTCCGTGATGTTCTCTCCGTCCCAGTGCAGGTTGCCGAAATACCTCTCGCCGCGTATTCTCACGCTCAGTGCCGACTTGATGTTAAGTATCGGCACCACAATGGCATAGTGGTCGGACGCCATATAGACCACGCCCACAGGCCCTAACCCGGACGTAACAGCCATGTCCTGCCTTACCCCGTCCGTAGTGCCTTTGTTTATCGTTATGTAGTTCTCTGCACGGTTGGTCTCGTTGGTTATCACCTTTGCCGGAATCGTGCGTATGTACCTTGTCGCGCTGTCGTTCATGGCTATCACGGCGGAGTCTCTGCCCGTACCTTCCCTGTCTAAGAGCGACTGCATACGTGCCAGTTCCTGCTCCAGCATGTAGTTGCGCTGCGTGAGTGTCTCGTTGTTGTGCGCCTGGTTGATGAAGCTCAGCATGGCAGAATGTATCTCATAGATTTTCCCGCTTATGGCGTTTGCCGAAGTGTAATAGACGCTCCCCTGGTAACTGTTGAAGCTAAACAACAATACTGCTCCCAGAAATTCAAGGAGCAGTAATAGGAACCAGTGAGCGTTCTTGTTGAGAAAATCTATGAGATTCTTCACGCCTGTGAATATGGATTATGCCTACCTCATGAGGAACGTGAAACGGTCAACATTCTTCAGGGCGGTGCCTGCGCCGCGGGCTACACTCAGCAGCGGAGCCTCGGCTATGTGGAATGGTATCTGGAACTTGGCTGCCAGACGGCGGTCGAGTCCACGAAGCAGTGCGCCGCCACCTGTGAGCCATATGCCGTTCTTCATCAGGTCGGCGTAGAGCTCCTGCGGTGTGTGTTCGAGCGCATTGTGGACAGCGTTCTCTATGAGCTTTATCGTGCGGTCGAGACACGATGCTATCTCCTGATAGCTTACAGGCACCTTCATCGGAAGGGCTGTAATCTTGTTCGGACCGTTCACTATATAGTCGTCCGGGGCATCATCGCCAAGTTCGGTCAGAGCCGAACCTACGGCTATCTTGATACGCTCTGCCATACGCTCGCTGACCTTCACATTGTGGTGCGAGCTCATGTACTCCTGTATCGCCCAGGTCAGTTCGTCGCCAGCAGTGCGGATGGAGCTGTTTGTCACGATACCTCCGAGCGAGATTACGGCAATCTCCGTAGAACCGCCACCGATGTCGATAATCATGTTTCCCTCCGGTGCTTCTACATCGAGGCCGATACCGATTGCCGCTGCCATTGGCTCGAAGATGAGATATACGTCGCGACCGTCGGCACGCTCTGCAGAGTCGCGCACGGCACGGAGCTCTACTTCAGTGGAGCCCGAAGGCACGCCGATGACCATGCGCAGTGAGGGCGAGAAGAAATGCCTTCCGGAGTGTACCATGCGTATCAGTCCGCGCATCATCTGCTCACAGGCGGAGAAGTCTGCTATCACACCGTCGCGCAGTGGGCGGATGACCTTCGTGTCAGGGTTCGTCTTCTCGTACATCAGCTTTGCCTTGTTGCCTACGGCAATCATCTTCTCCGTACGCTTGTCTATCGCCACCACCGATGGCTCGTCAACGACTATCTTACCGTCGCTGATGATGATGGTGTTGGCGGTGCCAAGGTCCATGGCTATCTCCTGCACAAACGAGAAGAAGCCGGAGCGCGTGCGCCGGGTCAGCGTGTTGCGACCGTCAAACTGTTTGAACGGGTTCTGAAGGCTATCTAAAAAGGAAGAGGCCATTGTCTTATTCTTAAGTTTGGGGTTAAATTGGGAGTATATTGGGAGTTAAAGGAGTTAAAGGAGTTAAAGGAGTTAAAGGAGTTAAAGGA
>JABUUG010000100.1:11735-16185 GCA_021443285.1 Bacteroidaceae bacterium | reverse complement strand
CGACCCTCTGCTTGTAAGGCAGATGCTCTAAACCAGCTGAGCTAAACGCCCTATTGCTCATTTGCGGGTGCAAAGGTAAAAGCATTTGTGGAATACTGGCTGCCTTGCTCCCGTTTTTTCGTAATATCAAGTGTTTACTTGATGTGTTTCGGTGTCACCTGATGCATTTTCTTCGTTTCCTTCGATATGCGACACATCAGAACCACTTCCTGCCGTTTCTGCCTCTGTTTTTTCCTCTGTTTCGTTATCGGAATTGTCCGCAGGAATGGTTTCTTCCGTATATATCATTCCGTCCTTCATGTGGATAGTCCTGTCTGTTATGGACGAAAGACCCTCGTCGTGGGTGACGATGATGAATGTCTGCCCGAATTTGTCCCTTAGCTGGAAGAAGAGCTGGTGTAGCTCCTCCTTGTTCTTGCTGTCAAGCGACCCCGACGGCTCGTCGGCAAGTATTACGGAAGGCTCGTTCATGAGTGCCCTTGCCACTGCCACGCGCTGCTTCTCTCCTCCAGAGAGTTCTGCAGGCTTGTGCTTTGCACGCTCCGACAGATGCAGGAAGTCCAGCAGTTCTTCTGCACGTTTGCGTGCCTCGCGTTTGCTTTTCCCTGCAATGAGTGCCGGCATCATCACGTTCTCAATGGCAGTGAACTCTGGCAGCAGCTGGTGGAACTGGAACACAAAGCCTATCTTCTTGTTGCGGAAATCTGAGAGTTTCTTGTCGGAAAGCTTGCCTACGTTTGTGCCTTCAATGATGACTTCCCCCATGTCTGCCTTGTCCAGAGTGCCTATTATCTGCAGAAGGGTGGTCTTGCCTGCGCCGCTTGGCCCCACGATGCTGACAATCTCTCCCTTGTTTATGGTGAGCGATATGCCTTTAAGGACTTTAAGGTTTCCGTATGACTTGTGTATATTGCTGATTGTAATCATTGCTTCTCGTTTTTCTTGGTCTTCCGCCTTTACTCTTCCCATCCGATGACATTCTTCATCGTGAGCTGCTTCGCCTCCTGTTTGGTCAGCTGATGGCTCCATGCCACCCTGCCGTCGGTCTTTGCCCCTTCGCCGCTGTTGTTGTACTCATAGTAGCGTGCCGTCTTCTCGTTTTCGGGGTTTCTCCAGTTCTCCCAGCCTTCCGGGCGAATGTGGCTTCCGAGTTTGCAGTTCATGAACACCGTGTGGGCGTATGGTCGCCATGGTCGTCCGAGATAACACTTCTCTGCCCCGATGGATTTGACGGTACAGTTGTTGAAGATGAATCCGTATGTCTGTTCTTTGGGAGTGTTGGCAGCTGTGATGTATGAATCTGCCTTACATTCTATGAGACACTCCTCAAACCATGCGGTCGAGGGTCCGAATATGAAGTCTGTAGTGCCGTTGATATAACAGTTCTTGAAGAGCAGGTGTGTGCCTGCAGTGCCTGTGAAAAGTGTGTCCTGATGACCGAGAAGGCGGCAGCCTATAACCCGTATCCTGTCTCCCGTAGTGTGTAATGCCACCGCCTGTCCAAGTCTTGCGGAGTTGTTCTCGATTGTTATGTCCTTCAGTGTGATGTCGGAACCGTCTATGCGGAGAGTCCATGTGCGGAATGTACCCATACCTTTGGTTTCTCCCGGACAGACTATGTTGGCGTGGTCATCGTATGTGATGATAGTCTGCTCTCTGTCCTCGCCACATATCTCAATGTTCGTGAGATAGTGGGGGATGGTCAGTTTCTCTTTGTACACACCCTTTTTTACAAAGATTACCTTGTGGTATTCCATAAAGGCTCGGCACACGTCTATCGCTTCGGCTATGTTGCGGAACTGCCCCGTGCCGTCGCGTGAGACAATGATGGTGTCGGGGTTGTCGTACTTGTTTGCCGCACTGGCGAGTAGCGGAAACAAAGCGAGAATTGCGAGCAATGACTTCTTCATCGTTGGCAAGTGAATAAAAAAACACCTCAAGCTTCATTTGGTTTGCAAAATGAAACTTGAAGTGTCTGTATGTGTGGGTATTATTATTCTGCTTTTGGCTTGAGGTTTGTGTAAACGCTCTGAACGTCGTCGAAGTCCTCAAGTTTCTCAACCATCTTGTCAATGGTGGCGCGCTCTTCGTCGCCGAGATCCTTAAGGTCGTTCGGTATGTATGTGAACTCACCACCGATGTCCTCAAATCCCTTTTCTTCAAGGAATTTCTGAATCATGGAGTAGCTCTTCGGGTCGCCGTAGATGGTGATTGTGCCTTCTTCCTCATCCTCGTCGTACTCGTCTTCTGCGTTTACGTCTATGAGTTCAAGCACCAGTTCGTCCATGTCCAGTCCGGCAGGCTTCTTGAAGGTGAACACACACTTGTGGTCGAAGAGGAACGACAGCGAGCCTGTTGTGCCGAGAGTGCCAGAGAACTTGTTGAAAACCGAGCGAACGTCGCCCACTGTTCGTGTGGTGTTGTCAGTAAGCGTGTCCACGAATATTGCTATTCCGTGTGGGCCGTATCCTTCGTAAGTTACTGACTTGTAGTCGCTCTGGTCTTTGCCCATGGCGTTCTTTATGGCGCGCTCTATGTTGTCTTTGGGCATGTTCTCGCGCTTGCAGGTGGCTATTACAGAACGGAGTGCCGGGTTGGTGTCTGGCTCAGGTCCTCCCGCTTTTACGGCGATGGCTATCTGTTTGCCGAGTCTTGTGAATGTTTTTGCCATGTGCCCCCAACGCTTCAGCTTGGTGGCCTTACGATATTCAAATGCTCTTCCCATATTGAAATGTTTTGTTTGTTATCTGAGTTCTGCGTTCAGTTGTTTGGTCAGGTTGGCTATAAGTTTGTTCATTATTGCCTCTATCTGCTTGTCGTTCATTGTCTTCTCCGTGTCCTGGAGGATGAAGTTCACTGCATACGACTTCTTTCCTTCCGGAAGGTTCTTCCCTTCATAGACATCAAACAGTTCGACACTCTTCAGCAGTTTCTTTTCTGTCTGACGTGCAATCTGCTCAATCTGTGCAAACTCTGTGTTCTTGTCGAGAAGAAGGGCGAGGTCGCGCGATACGGCAGGGAATTTGCTCGCCTCCTTGAACTGTATCTTTGCCGATAATGCGAGCTTTGTCAGTGCGTTCCAGTTTATGTCAGCGTAGAATACGGGCTGTTCAATGCCGAACTTCTTCAGTTGCTTGCCGGCTATTATGCCCATCTGTGCGATAACCTTGCCGCCGCGGTTTTCTATGTTCAGCGATTTCGAGAATATGTTGTTCTCGCCGTTTTTCGTAACAAGTGCACCGCCAATCTGCACTCCGAGGCGTGCAAACACGTTCTGCACATTTGCCTTCAGTTCATAGAAACTGCTGTCCTCGTTGGCATGTGCCCATGAACCTTCCACCCGCTTGCCTGTAATCCATAGTCCGAGGTGCTGCTCTTCCATATATCCCCGCTGCGGATTGTCGTCTGTCTGACGTTCCTTATTGTAGGTGTATGTGTTGCCAAACTCAAAGATATGCAGGTTTGGCATCTTACGGTTCACGTTGTGGGCTATTGTTTCAAGACCTCCGAAAAGCAGTGTCTGGCGCATTAATGCAAGGTCGTTGCTCAGCGGGTTCATTATGCGCACGCTCTTTTCTTCTGGATATTCGTTGAGTTCAGCTCCCTCGTAGTATGCAAGCTTTGTGAGCGAGTTGTTCATGATTTCGTTGAAGCCCGCACCGATAAGCTGTTCCGAAATAAGGTTCTGCATCTTGTGCTTTTCGTCTTCTGCTCCTTTTATTACGAGCGATGACTTCAGCGATGTCGGTATCTCAACATTGTTGTAACCGTAGATGCGGAGGATGTCCTCGACTACATCGCAGGGGCGCTGCACGTCAACGCGGTATGCCGGCACTTCAAGTTTCAGCCCGTCTGCATCTTCCTCGACAATCTTCATTTCAAGGGATGTTACGATGCTCTTCACCGTCTCTTGCGGAATGTCTTTTCCGATAAGGCTGTTCACATATCCGTATTTCAGTTCAACGCTGAAATCCTTGATTGGCTCTGGATATACATCTGCAATCTCCATAGAAATCTTTGCGCCAGCAAGCTCTTTTGCCATGATTGCTGCCTGCTTCAGTGCATAGATGACGCCGTTAGGGTCGATGCCTCTTTCGAAGCGGAAGGAAGCGTCTGTGCTCAGACCGTGGCGGCGGGCTGACTTTCTGATCCATGTGGGGTGGAAATACGCACTCTCCAGCACTACGTTTCTTGTGCTGTCATAGGTGCCGCTTCCCTTGCCGCCGAACACGCCGGCGATGCACATGGCGTCGTTGGCATTGCATATCGCAAGGTCTTTGTCCGAAAGATTGTGGCTCACACCGTCAAGGGTTACGAATGGCGTGCCTGAAGGCATGGTCTTTACGATAATCTCGTGGCCGTCAACCATGTCTGCGTCAAAGCAGTGCAGCGGTTGTCCGTATGCCATCATTATGTAGTTCGTGATATCTACGATGTTGTTTATCGGGCG
>JABUUG010000100.1:2556-8022 GCA_021443285.1 Bacteroidaceae bacterium | reverse complement strand
CGGGCAGCGCGGAACTTTGCAATCTCCATGAAATAGTCGTCAGACACACCCATGTTGAACTTCATGCGCTTGCCAACCTCTGTAGCGTCAACGCCCATCTCTGTGAGCTGCTGCATATATTCAGCGCCCCATGCCAAGGCGTAGCCCAGCTCCTGGAAGATGTATGCACCAGCATTGTTCAGAGCCACTGAATTCACATTCACGCACTTGTAGCCAGGCAGTTCGGCGAGTGTCTCGATGATTTCTTTGCCGCTCTTTATCACCTCTGCTACAGGCCTACCCTTGGTGAGTATGCGATGTATCGGGTCAAAGTTGATAGAACCCTTGCAGTCGGCGAGAGGGTAGTTCTTCTCCTTGAAATAAGCCACCAGTCCCTTTGCGAGGTTTATGCTGCGGCGCTGGCAAGTAGAGAAGTTCAGTTCAACATACTGTGGCAGTATGCCATCGAGGAGTGTTGCGATGAACTCCTTGCTCAGGTCGTCAGCGTCGATGATGAAACCCAGCGAGTCAACGCCCTTGTTCAGGATGTCGAGAGCCTTTGCGTTGGCTTCCTTGGCATCATCCACCACGATGTCCTGGCGAACATACCACAGATTTTCGTTCGTTTTGTTGCCGCGGACAAATGGGAATTCGCCCGGCATGCACTTCACAGCCTGGAGATCTTTCAAATCCTCGCTGCGATAGAAGGGCATCACATTGAACCCCTCGTTTGTTCTCCAAACCATGCGTTTGTTGAAATCCGCACCCTTCAGGTCAACCTCAATCTTGTCAAGCCATTCCTGGGTTGTAGGAGCAACAAACTCGGTAAAGAGTTTTTCCTTAATGTTAGACATATCTTTTAATTTGTTAATTGGTTGTTGATGTGTATATTGGCCACAAAATTAATCATAAAAGAATAAGTGGAAAACTATTTCGGAGAATTTACCGCTTTTTACCATTATTTCACTCTTTTTGCACCATAAAATCAACAATTTCCACTTACTGACTCATAACTTCGCGCAAAATTTATCATCCAAATGCTCTTATTACCCAAAATCGGAACCTACAGTTTCGTAAGTGAACCTTTCCACTGCGACTTCAAAAGGCAGCTTTTTCTTGGGGCATTGGGCACACAAATGCTTAACGCCGCCGACTTCCATTCCAACGACCGCAACTTCGGAATACACTATCTCCTTCCACGCCACAAGTCGTGGGTGCTCTCCCGCTTTGCCATAGATGTCTTGCGCATGCCGACAGCCTATGAGAAATTCTCCGTCAGCACATGGGTGGAGAATGCGATGCGCTATTTCACCAACCGCAACTTTGAGGTCATCTCTGAAGATGACGGACAAGTGCTTGCATACGGAAAAAGCATCTGGGCACTGATAGACACCGAGACGCGACAGCCGACAGACATATTCGCCGTTCGCGACGGGGACATCAGCAACTACATTGAGGCAGACAAAAAGACACCCATCAAAAACCTGTCCAGAGTGAAGATAAGCGACAAAGCTGTCAAAACCAGCGAGATTAAGACCACATATTACGACACCGACTACAACTGCCACATAAACAGCATCAAATACATAGAGCATGTGCTCAATCTCTTTCCAATAGAGCACTATAAGACCCACAATGTCAAGCACATAGACGTGGCTTATGTGGCGGAAGCCCATCCCGGTGATATCCTCAGTTTCTACTGTGAAGAGGATGCCGATGGCAGTACACTCGTCAGTGTACGCAAACACAACAGCCAGCAACCAGAAGAGATAGAGGCGGTAAGATGCAAAGTGACTTTTGTCAAAATATAGCAAAACTTTTCTGCTTAAGTGCTAAAAATAAGGCACTTTGCCCTTACCAAATGCTAAATTTGCAGCCGTTTCTGTGAATTTCAGAACAAAACACCCCCCACATTAGACGCATAAACGTCATAATCATCAAAAAACATTTAACATTAAAACATTATAAAAAAATGGCACAATTAGATTTCGGCGGTACAATTGAAACAGTTGTTACCAGCAAAGAGTTCTCACTTGAGAAGGCACGCGAAGTATTGAAGAACGAGACAATCGCTGTTCTCGGCTATGGAGTACAGGGACCTGGACAGGCCTGCAACCTCCGCGACAATGGTTTTAACGTAATCGTTGGTCAGCGTCAGGGCAAGACTTATGATAAGGCTGTTGCCGACGGATGGAAGCCGGGCGAAACCCTCTTCTCTCTTGAAGAGGCTGCACAAAAGGGAACTATCGTCTGCATGCTCCTTTCTGACGCTGCACAGATGCAGCTTTGGCCGACCATCAAGCCATACCTCACAGCTGGCAAGGCTCTCTATTTCTCTCATGGCTTCGCAATCAACTGGAGCGACCGCACAGGCGTTGTTCCTCCAACAGACATTGACGTCATCATGGTTGCACCTAAAGGCTCTGGCACATCGCTCCGCACAATGTTCCTCGAAGGTCGTGGTCTGAACTCTTCTTACGCTGTTTATCAGGATGCTACCGGCAAGGCTCTTGACAAGGTTCTTGCTTTTGGTATCGGTATCGGCTCTGGCTATATGTTCGAGACTACATTCCAGCGCGAGGCCACATCTGACCTCACTGGAGAGCGCGGCTCACTCATGGGTGCTATTCAGGGACTCCTCCTCGCTCAGTATGAGGTTCTCCGCGAGAATGGCCACTCGCCATCAGAGGCTTTCAACGAGACTGTTGAAGAACTCACACAGTCGCTCATGCCTCTCTTCGGCGCAAAGGGTATGGACTGGATGTATGCTAACTGCTCTACCACTGCACAGCGTGGTGCTCTCGACTGGATGGGTCCTTTCCACGATGCAATCAAGCCTGTTGTCCAGAAGCTCTACCAGTCGGTTGTTACAGGTACAGAGGCACAGATTTCTATTGATGCCAACTCAAAGCCCGACTACCGTGTAGGTCTTGAGAAAGAGCTTCAGGCTCTCCGCGAAAGCGAGATGTGGCGTGCAGGCGCAACAGTTCGCCAGCTCCGCCCAGAAAACAACTAATCGCACACACACATACCAATATAAGAATCCTCCGCTGCATGATGCAGCGGAGGATTTTTTAACGAATAACGAATAGTGAAAAATGAATAGTTTGCTACCGCGATGTTTGAACATTAACAGTCTGTGCGGCAGTAAAACTATTCATTATTCGTTATTCACTACTATTGCGGCAGCAAACTATTCGTTATTCGTTATTCACTATTCGTTATTTATATCTATCTCCATTTCTGCCTCCTCAAAGCCGAGTTCCCTGAGTATTGGCAGCATTATGTTCCTTGCACTTGCCTTTGCCTTTTCTGTTATCATTACTTTGGGCAGGTTCTTCAGCAAGCTTTTCCTACTACTTCGTGTCAGTTCGGTCAGTTCCTTGTCAGTAAAATCAGACCGGAAAAGGGAGACATTACGCTTCATCTCATCGTAGTCTATCTCAGAGGAAGTAAGCTCCACCTGTGGCCGGGGCAGTGTGATTCTTATCTTATTTCCATTTCTCGAAACATTTGCCGCAGAGAAACCCGTAAGGTCTATGTAGCCTTTCACTACATACTCTATGGGAACAGCTATTTTCCTGTCCGACAGCGGCAGCTCTATATCCACATCATTGCCAAGCAGTTTGCCAGACAGATGCTTCTTGTCTTCATGCGTAACAATCTTCCGCACAACCATCTCTGCAGTATATATCCGCGAGGTCTGCGCCACACGCTGGGCGAAAATGGTAATCGTGTCGGGATAATCCTGAACAGCAACCTCAGGCACACTGTCGCCTGAGCCACAGCTGCTGCAAGATGTAATCAGCGATAACATCAAGGCAAACAATACCACCAATACTATGCGAAAAGAGCTAAGCATAATTCAAACCCAACCTAGTAACCTGTTTACAACAGTCCACGCAAGACTTCCACCATATCTTTGATATAAGTATCTTTCGACTGGTACAGCGTCTTGCCATCTTTTCCGATTATCAAGTACGAGGGCCATCCCCTGAAACCATATTTCTTGAATATCTCCTGCATCTGCAGCTTTGTTATGCGGTAGTGCTCACCATCGTAGTCCTGGATGCAGTTCTCCCATACTTGCTGCGGCGATGATTCGTCGGTGAGATAGACAAACACCACATCTTTCGCCTTGAACTCATCCTTGTATGGTTCCATCTCTTCAATGGCACTACGGCACGGCGAGCACCATGTTGCCCACACATCCATATATATAACCTTTCCCGCGTGCTTCTTCATTATCTCGGAGATTATGCTGTCGCCATATTCAGGGAGGTTACAGGGCACAACCTTCCCTTTATTTTTATTGCCGTTGATGCACGCAATAAGTTCGGCGTTCTTTGCGAGAAGCAGTTCGGCGAAAGCCTTGTTTGGATGCTGCTTCAGTTGAGCGAGAACCTGCTCGCTTAACGGTTCCAGATGGTCGAAAATTTCATTGCATATATATGCCAGTTGCAGTTCATCAAACAGACTGTTGTCGCCAAACACCTCCTTTTCCCAAGCTTCCCGTTTGGCAGCAATTTCACTCTGGGGCGCAGTCTTGTCAAGATTCTCACCATACAACTGGCGCATGCTGGCCTCATCTTTAGAAAAGGCGTGGTATAGGCTACTGCCATACTGATAAAAAGACGGCAACAGCTTCAGCACATTCCCATCGTCGATACTGTCCACGCTCCCTCGTCCGGCCTTACTCTTGGGGAAATACCTCTCGTCTTTCAGCAGACGGTATATGGAGCGTGGGTACCAGATATGCCTTTTCTGATCCTCACTCATTAACATGATGTTTGTTATCAACTGAGATGGGATTTCTGTTCGCAGACACATCGCATAGTATTGCTTTGCGCGTGGAGTAATCGGTTTGCTGTTTATTATGTCAATCTTCCGCTCAACAAACTCCACCATTTCTTCCTGATACCATTCTTCATATCCGCGCCCTTGCCTGTCAGCGAAACGGTCAAAAAAAATCTCACTATACTCTTGTCTGTCAAAAGCGTTGTTTATATCATTGTACGGACCGCAGACTACTGTATATCTTTGTTTTGATTCATACAAGGCTTTCTCGTGGCGTGCATAAGCATCGTCATAATATATCTCCGTCGTCTTGCCGTTCTCAATAAGAATTTCCTCTACCAGCCATGTGTCGTCAATACGGACAAAGGCGGGGGAGACGCTTTGACTGAGCGGCACTTCCAACGAGAAATCGCCGTTCCTGTCACACTGCACCCTGTATTTTGCATCATCGCTATCGCCATCAACAATGCCTCTTGGCGAGACGCTTACAATGTATGTCTTTCCCTCAGCAACACCATACACATGCCCTTTCACTACAGCCTTCCCCTTGCAGTATTCAGGTATAGGCAGTGGGGCGCTATAGTCCCATTGCATTGCTCTTGCGACAATCTCTGCGGGGATGTTCACCTTCGGCTCTATAGTATCGGCAAAACTATTCTCCAAAGCGTTGGCTTTTTTCGCTGAAGCAGT
>JABUUG010000100.1:0-1754 GCA_021443285.1 Bacteroidaceae bacterium | reverse complement strand
ATAAAGAAGGTAAAAAAGTTCTCAAAATCAATAACTAATCGGTTCTCACTGTTTGCAGCCGACTGCCCGCCGCCCTGTTTATCCGTTCCCGTCGCAGTGGCAGCATTTACCGACTGCCTCAGTCGTTCCTGCTCATATCGCAGACACGCCTTTGTGTGTGCAGCTTCGCTGCCCATAAGTTGCGAAGCTATA
This sequence comes from Bacteroidaceae bacterium, assembly GCA_021443285.1. Classification (GTDB taxonomy): domain Bacteria; phylum Bacteroidota; class Bacteroidia; order Bacteroidales; family Bacteroidaceae; genus Prevotella. The sequence goes on along the minus strand of JABUUG010000100.1, from coordinate 1,562 downwards.
ACGGGGTTCTGCGACGCATCGTGCAGCCAGAACACAGGACCGTCGTATTCGGGTGCAATCTTCACCGCCGTGTGCAGTGCCGATGTGGTGGCTCCGCTTATGAACAGCGGTTTGCTGACACCCGCTTTCTTCAGTGCTGCTGCCGTCTGTCGCATCTCGTCGAGCGAAGGCGTAATCAGTCCGCTGAGGCCGATGAAGTCCACATTCTCTTTCACAGCCGCCTCCACAATCCGCTCTGCCGGCACCATCACTCCGAGGTCTATCACTTTATAGCCGTTGCAGCCAAGCACCACTCCCGCAATGTTCTTGCCGATGTCGTGCACATCGCCTTTCACTGTGGCTATCAGGTATTTCGGTCTTGACGCAGCAGATACGTCAGCGTCATCCGCCTGCATATCGTCGCCAAAGAGAATGTTCACCGCCTCTTTCATCGTTCTCGCGGTCTTCACCACCTGCGGCAGGAACATCTTACCTTCGGCAAACAGTCTGCCCACTTTCTGCATACCCTCCATAAGCGGTCCTTCGAGTATTTCCACAGGCTTACTGTACTTCTCGTTAGCCTCTGCGAGCAGTTCGGGCAGTGCCGACGACTCGCCTGTGCGCAGTGCCTCGACAATCCTTTCCTCCAAGTTCATTGCCACTTTTTTCTCCGCCACAGCAGTCTCGGCGACAGATGTGTTCTGCGCCGCTTCAAGTAGTCGCTCTACTGCATCCTCCCTGCGGTTGAAGATAAGGTCCTCGATGGCAGTCAGCAGTTTGCCGTCTATGTCGGCGAACATCACCTTTGTCGAGGGGTTCACAATCGCCATATCCAGTCCGGCGGCTATGGCGTGATAGAGGAACACTGCATGGATAGCCTCGCGCAGATAGTTGTTCCCCCTGAAAGCAAACGAGAGGTTGCTCACTCCGCCGCTCACCTTTGCACCGGGCAGGTTGTCATGAATCCATTTCGTCGCGTTTATAAAGTCAACGGCATAGAGCGCATGCTCGGCAATGCCCGTGCCGATGGTCAGTATGTTCGGGTCGAAGATGATGTCCTCCTCCGCCATTCCCACATTCTCCGTGAGCAGTTTGTAAGCGCGTTGGCAGATACTTATCTTGCGATCATAGGTGGTAGCCTGCCCTTCCTCATCGAAAGCCATGACCACCAATGCCGCCCCACTGCGTTTTATCTTTGCCGCACGCTCAAGGAACAGTTCTTCGCCTTCCTTCAGCGACAGTGAGTTCACGATGCACTTTCCCTGGCAGTTCTTCAACGCTCGCTCTATGACAGAGAAGCGCGAGGAGTCTATCATCCACGGCAGCCGTGCCACCTCTGGGTCGGAAGCCATCAGTCGGAAGAACACCTCCATCTCCTCTTCCGCATTGAGCATGGCGTCGTCCATGTTCACATCTATAATCTGTGCACCGTCGCGCACCTGCTTGCGTGCTATGGCGAGTGCCTCCTCGTAGTTCTTCTCGCTTATCAGTCGGAGGAACTTGCGGCTACCTGCCACATTGCATCGCTCACCAACATTGATGAAGCCCGACGGGGTGAAGGCGTCAAGACCTGACAGCCAAGC